>DASZQY010000143.1:0-7844 GCA_035549395.1 Bauldia sp. | reverse complement strand
CCAGGACGACGCGCATATCTTCTGCACCGAGGACCAGATGGCCGCGGAATGCCTGAAGATCAACGACCTCATCCTGTCGACCTACGCCGATTTCGGCTTCAGCGAGATCGTGGTGAAGCTGTCGACGCGGCCGGAAAAGCGTGTCGGCTCGGATGAGGCGTGGGACTACGCCGAAGATGTGATGCTCAAGGTGCTGAAGACGATCGAGGCGCAGTCCGGCGGGCGCATCAAGACCGGCATCAATCCGGGCGAGGGCGCCTTCTACGGACCGAAGTTCGAGTACGTGCTGCGCGACGCCATCGGCCGCGACTGGCAATGCGGCACGACCCAGATCGACTTCAACCTGCCCGGCCGCTTCGGCGCCTTCTACATCGACGCGGACGGCCAGAAGAAGACGCCGGTGATGATCCACCGCGCCATCTGCGGCTCGATGGAGCGCTTCCTCGGCATCCTCACCGAGAACTACGCCGGGCACTTCCCGCTATGGTTTGCGCCGGTGCAGGTGGTCGTAGCCACGATCACTTCCGACGCCGACGATCATGCGCGGAAGGTGGCCGCCGAACTCACCCGGGCGGGGCTCCGCGCCGAGCTCGATCTCCGCAACGAGAAGATCAACTACAAGGTTCGCGAGCACTCGCTGGCCAAGGTGCCGGTCATTCTCGTTGTCGGCCGTCGCGAGGCTGAGGAGAACGCGGTGAACATCCGGCGTCTCGGCTCGAACGACCAGAAGCCGCTGCCGCTCGCCGATGCGGTCGCCTTGCTTCAGGACGAAGCGGTGCCACCGGACGTCAGGCGCGAGCGAGCGGAGCAGGCGGCGGCGTAGGCGATACGGCCCGCGCGAAGAGGGGCGCTGGCGCTACGGTTGCGCCTGCGCCAGCACCTCGACATCGTGGTCGGCGCCGGTCGCGACGTTGAAATTGGCCTGGTATTCCTTGCCGTCGTGCTTGGCGATGGCGATGTAGTCGCCCGCTGAGAGCACCACGGTCGGGAACGCACCGACAGTCTGCGCCACCTGGTCGCCCTTTGGCGTGGTGACCGACCAGGCAGTGTCGGCCAGCGCTTCGCCGCCGTGCTGCTCGACCAGCTTCAGCGTCAGCTTCGCCGCCTTCTCGAACAGTGTCGCCTCGCTGAGCTTGCCCGCCTCGATCTTGATGTCGGCGCTCACCACGGCGTTGCCGCTGCCGTACTTGCAGACGACGTGATAGACGCCGGCGTTGAGGCTGATGATGTGGCCGGGTGGCGCATTGGGAACGAGCAGGAAGCGCTCCTCAGCACCCGCTTCGTCGGGCGCATAGATGTCGAAGGTCACGTCACCGGTGCCGAGCGGCGTGTCCTTGCCGTTGACCGCGGTGAGCCGCATGCCGCCCGCATTCAGCACCACGACCTGCCCGCCGGTGCGGTCGGCGACGGTCAGCTTGCGCGTGGCGCCGGCGCGGCCATAGGCGGCGTGGACGTAGTACGTGCCGGGGCTCAGCCCGAAATAGACGATGCCGCCATCCGCCTGGCCGAGCATCTGCATATGCCCGTCATTGCCCAGCGTGTCGGCGAAGATGCGCCACTTCACACCGTCGCCGAGCGGCGGGCCATCGGGCGCCAGGCGTGCTTCCAGCGTGTAGGAGCCGGGCCGGATGTCCGCCGGTGGCCCGACATCGGGCGTGGCGGCCGCTCCCGAATCGTCCGGGACGTCGTCGAGATCGTCGCCGCTGCCGCCGACGTCGGAATCCACATCGCTGCCGTCGGAGGGGCCGGCGGTGGTTGGCTCCACCGTGCCGCCGTCAGTTGAATCAGCGCTGCCATTGCCGCTGTCGCTCGTCGCACTGGTAGTCGCCATGGCGGGCTTGCTAGGCGCGACGTGGGGGATTGGCACGGCCGGCGCGTCGTCCGCCGTTGCCGTCGCAACGGCGCCGAGCACGAGCAACGCTGCAGCGGCTCCAAGCAAGGCGGCGAGGAGAGAAGGGGGACGGTGACCGTGCGTAGTCATTGGCCGGCAGAATCGCCCGGTTTCCATGGCGAATTCAAGGCCCTGCGGCTTCCCAGCGGTTGCTTTTCCGGTGCGAAACCGCCAAACGTGGCGATATGCCTGACGCCCTCGTACTGCTCAAAACCCGCAAGTCCATCTCCGCCCCGTTCCTCGCCGAACCGGCGCCCAGCGAAGCCCAGCTCGGCGAGATGCTGACCATCGCCTCGCGCGTTCCCGACCACGGCAAACTGACCCCGTGGCGCTTCATCCTTTACCGCGGCGACGCGCGACGGCAGGCCGGCGAAGCCCTGGCAAAGCTCTATGTCGAGCGCAATCCGGGCGCCGACCCCAAGCAGGTCGAGGAAGAACGCACGCGCCTTGCCAAGGCGCCTCTGGTCGTCGGCGTGGTCAGCAAGGCGATGCCGCATCCGAAGATTCCGGAGTTCGAGCAACTCCTTTCGGCCGGCAACGCGGCCATGAACCTTGAGCTGGCGGCGCAGGCTCTGGGTTTCGCGTCGCAATGGACGACCGGCTGGGTCGCCTACGATGCCGAGGCAGGGCGTATTCTCGGCCTGAAGGATGGCGAGCGCTTCGTTGGCTTCGTCCATATCGGCACGGCCACGGTCCCGCCGGTGGATCGCCCGCGACCGCCTTTGGCCGACATCGTGAGCGACTGGAAGCCGGCCTGAGCCCGCACTTCGCCGCCGTTTTTATGGTGAACGGATCGTTAAGCAATCGGCGCCAGACTGCGCCACATGGACGTCGGCGAATTTCTGCGATGGATGGAGGCGGCGCCGGCCGGGCGCCGCGCCGAGGCGGCCCACGCGCTGGCCCGCGATTACCTTTACGGGGAAGCTGACGGCGAGACGCGCCACGCCATGGAGGCGGCGCTCACCGTCCTGCTCGACGATCCGGCGACGGACGTCCGCCTGGCGCTGGCCGATTCGCTGGGTTCCAGTGAAGATGCGCCGCGCCACATCGTGGTTGCGCTTGCCGCCGACGATGCCGAAGTGGCGAGCGTCGTGCTCGCGCGCTCGCCGCTGTTCATCGACGCCGAGCTTGTCGATATCGCCGGTGTCGCGGCCTGTCCGCTGCAGGTGGCGATTGCGCGCCGCCCGGTGGTCTCGACCGGCGTCGCTGCGGCGATTGCGGAGGTCGGCGATCCGCCCGCCTGTCTCGCGCTCGCAGAAAATCCCGGCGCGGAGATCGCGCGCATCAGCTTCGGCCGCATGGCCGAGCGTTTCGGCGCCGATGCCGCGGTGCGCGACGCCCTGCTGATGCGAACGGATCTTCCGGTCGAGGTTCGCCAGCAACTCGTCCGTGCGGTGGGCGACCGGCTGTCGGAGTTCGTGTCGGGAAAGTCCTGGCTTACCGAGGCGCGCGCGAAAACCGTGACACGCGAAGCGTGCGACCGCGCGACGGTGTCGATCGCCGCCGAAACCGCGACCGAGGAACTCGACGCGCTGGTCGAGCATCTCAGGGTCACGGGTCAGCTCACGACGGCGCTCCTGCTGCGCACGGTCTGCGCCGGCAACATTCCCTTCTTCGAGACCGCGCTGGCAATTCTGTCCAAGGCTCCGCTGCTGCGGATCGTCAGTCTCGTGCGCGGCGGGCGCATGTCCGGGCTGCGTGCGGCCTACAGCCGCGCTCAGCTGCCGCCAGCGGCGTTCGATGCCTTCGTGGCGGCGATCGACACCTGGCGCCGGGTCGCTGTCGATGGCGAGATTGCAGATCGCTACCGCTTCACGCGCGAGACGGTGGACGCGGTCCTGTCACGCTATGCCGCCATCACCGATGGCGAGATGAACGAGCTTACCGCCATGCTCCGCCGCTTCGCCGCCGATCAGGCGCGCGACGCCGCGCGTGAGTTTGCCCGCTCCGCGCTCGCGGCTTAACGCCATGCGACAACCAGGTACCGTGACCGCTCGGATTGGGGCGGCGCCTCTCCCTGATAGGGAGAGGATACGGAGCCTTGCCTGCCGCAGGCGGGCTTAGGCGAAGTTGGTGAGGGGTAATGGAGCGCGGTGAGGTCGCGGCGGCAACGAGGGCGATCTAGTACCGGAACTGCTCCGTCAATATCCGCTCGTCCCACGAATGGTCCGGGTCGAAGAGGATCAGGCTCGTCGCCTGCTTGTCCTGGCGCACGCGCACCTCGACCACCGACCTGAACTCGACGTTGTCGGCGACGGCGCTGATCGGCCGCTTGTCGGCTTCCAGGGCGGTGATGGTGACGGTGACGCGGTCGGGAAGCAGTGCACCTCGCCACGTGCGCGGGCGAAACGCGCTGATCGGAGTGAGTGCCAGCAACGGCGCATAGATCGGCAGGATCGGACCGTGCGCCGAGAGATTGTACGCCGTGCTGCCGGCCGGCGTGGCGACCAGCAGGCCGTCGCAGATCAGTTCGTCGAGTCGCGTCTTGCTGTCGATGTCGATCTTGAGCTTCGCCGCCTGGTACGACTGGCGCAGCAGCGACACCTCGTTGATGGCGTAGGCTTTGTGCATCCGCCCCGCAGCATCGACCGCTTCCATCGCCAGCGGATGGATCTCGTTCCGCGACGCCGCCCTGATGCGTTCCGGCAGGTGGTCCTCGACGTATTCATTCATCAGGAAGCCGACCGAGCCGCAGTTCATGCCGTAGATCGGCTTGCCGGTGTTCATGAAGGTGTGGAGCGTCTGCAGCATGAGGCCGTCGCCGCCAAGCGCCACCAATACGTCGGCTTCTTCTGGCGGAGCGCCGCCGTAGCGCGCCACCAGGGAATGCTGGGCAGCGCGCGCCTCGTCGGTGCCGCTGGAAATGAAGGCAATTTTGGTCGCGGCGCCTGCCATTGGCCAACCTTCGGAAAGGGTGCCAGCGGACTAGCACGGCGAGGGCGCGTTTTCCAATTGGCGAACGGCCGGTTGCGGCAAGGCGGCGCGGAGGCTATCGCTCGCTCGCCCGAAATCGCAGCGCACCCGCCCGATGCCATCCGAACCCGCCCGATTTGTCCTTACCCTGTCATGCGGCGACCGCCGGGGCATCGTTGCCGCGGTCGCCAACTCGATCGCCTCGCAGGGGTGCAACATCGTCGAGAGCGCGCAGTACGGCGATCCCGAGACGGAGCGCTTTTTCATGCGGGTGTCATTTTCGGCGCCTGCAACCATGACGACCGACGGCTTCGCCGCCGGCTTCCACCCGGTCGCCACCGGCTTCGGCTTCGACTGGCGGGTGCATGATCTCAGCGTCAGGCCGCGGGTTCTCATTCTGGTGTCGAAGTTCGGCCATTGCCTGAACGACCTGCTCTACCGGTATTCCATCGACCATCTGCCAATGGAGCTTGTGGCGGTCGTTTCCAATCACGAGACGATGCGGCGCCGGGTTGAGGCGGAAGGTGTTCCATATATCCATCTTCCGGTGACGGCCGCGACGAAGGCGGCGCAGGAACAGCAGATTGCCGGGATCGTCGACCGCGAGCGTGTCGAGCTCGTCGTTCTGGCGCGCTACATGCAGGTGCTGTCGCCGGGTTTCGCGGCGAATCTCGCGGGGAGGGCGATCAACATTCACCACTCGTTCCTGCCGAGCTTCGTCGGCGCACGGCCTTACCAGCAGGCGCGTGAGCGCGGCGTGAAGCTGATTGGCGCCACTGCGCACTATGTTACGCCCGACCTCGACGCCGGCCCGATCATCGAGCAGGACGTCGGGCGGGTGGATCATTCCATGGCGGAGGACGAGATGATCGCTACCGGGCGTGACATCGAGGCGACGGTGCTGGCTCGCGCCGTCCGCTTCCACCTCGAACATCGCGTGCTGATCAACGGCACCCGCACCGTGGTGTTTCGCTGATGGCGGCGACGATCATCGACGGGCGCGCCGTTGCAGCCGAGATAACAGCGAAGGTCGCGGAGGAAACGCGGCGCCTGAAAGCGATCTCGGGGGTGACGCCCGGCCTTGCCGTCGTGCTCGTCGGCAGCGACCCGGCGAGCGAGATTTACGTCGCCTCGAAAGGCAGGAAGGCTGACGAGCTCGGCTTCCGTTCGGTCCAGCACACCCTGCCGGCAACGACCAGCGAATCGGATCTCCTGCTGCTCGTCGAGTCGCTCAATCTCGATCCCGATATCCACGGCATCCTGGTTCAGTTTCCGGTGCCGGCGCACATCGACCGGCTCAAGGTGGTCGAGGCCATCAATCCCGAAAAAGACGTCGATGGGTTGCATCCGGTCAACGTCGGCCGCCTCGCGGCCGGGTTGTCCCATGCCATCGTGCCATGCACACCGGCGGGCTGCCTGTTGCTCATCCGGAGGGCCCTGTCCGGCTCGCTGTCCGGGGCCAATGCCATAGTCGTCGGCCGGAGCGCCCTAGTCGGCCGCCCGATGGCGCAACTCCTCGTAAACGAGAGCTGCACGGTGACCATCGCGCATTCCAAGACCCGGGATATCCGGGCCGCTGTCCGGAGCGGCGATATCGTGGTGGCGGCGACCGGCCGCGCCGAGATGATTCGGGGCGATTGGATCAGGCCGGGCGCCGTCGTCATCGATGTCGGCACCTCCCGCATACCGGCGCCGGACAGGGGCCCGGACAAGACGCGTCTGGTGGGCGACGTCGCCTTTTCCGAGACCGCCGCCGTGGCCGGTGCGATCACGCCGGTGCCCGGCGGCGTTGGTCCCATGACCATCGCGATGCTCATGGTCAACACGCTCGCCGCCGCTTTCCGCTCGGCAGGCCACCCGCCGCCGGACATCGCCTAGTCCGAACTCCACAGCCAGAATCAAAAAGGGTCGCCGGGACAGTGGCGACCCTTTTCGCGTGTCACCGCTTTCGCGCGCAGTGCGACCGCGGTGGGGTTTGACACGGCGCCCGCCCCTGAGGGCCGTCGTGGTTGGAGCTCGACGATGGGCAATATCACCACTACCATAACGAGTATCAGTCAACAATAGCCCTTAATACGTGTGCCATATCTGCAACTAAAATGAGAATTGCGGGTCGCCATACCATTTCCAGGTTGCGCGCGCAGGGCTTTGTGACCGAAGGTTGCGCCACGGGTGCTGGAACGGATTCGGGGCAACGCTTCGGTTCTTTAGGCCCCGGATTTGGGTGATCTGGAGGTCAGGACATGAAACTGAAGACTGCACTGCTAGCCTCGGCCGCCGCCTTTGCGGTGGTAGGGGGAGCCCAGGCCGCCGACCTGTCGGTCGCGGAGCCTGTGGAATACGTGAAGGCCTGCGAAGCGTTTGGGGCAGGCTACTACTACATCCCTGGGTCAGACACTTGCTTGCACGTGTTCGGCCACGTCGAGTTCGACGCCGGGTTCCATGCGAACAGTGCCATGTACGATCCGGCGCCGCCGCGGTTCACGCGCTCTTCGACCTGGGGCTTCACCACGACGGGTGAAGTGGAATTCAATGCCAAGTCGATGACGGATGTCGGCATCCTTGAAGGCGCCGTTGGTATTACAGGTACCTACGACACCTCGCCTGCGAACGTTGCCAAGAATGACGATGCGCTGCTCGACTACGCCTACCTGAAGATCGGCGGCCTGAAGGCCGGCCATTTCGGCTCGACCTATCGGCCGGGCGGCAGCTATGTCGATGATTTCGGCATCAGCAACGAGCTGCGTCCGTCCATGGGTGACTCGAACCACCTTGAGCTGTCGTTCAAGGAGGGAAGCGTCGGACTGGCCCTCGGCCTCGAAGATCCGCGTGAGGATTTCACCGGGCACCTGCCGGTGAACTATTCCATGCCCCTCATCGACGGCAATATGACCTTCGGGGGTACCAACTGGTCGGGCTTCGTTTCGGCGGGCTACACACAGCTTGGAACGGCGGTGGGCAGCTTCGGCACGAGCTCCTACGGCGTGTCCGGCGTCCTGACGCTCAATCTGACGCCGATGGACAGCGTGATGTTTGAGGG
>DASZQY010000142.1:0-2477 GCA_035549395.1 Bauldia sp. | reverse complement strand
CGGCTGCAAGCCGGGCGCGGCGAGCGTCTGCTGCAGACGGTCCACCAGAACCGCCCGGTTGGGCAATCCGGTCAGCGCATCGAGATAGGCGAGGTCGTAAATGCGCGACTCGGCGTTCTTGCGCGACGTGATGTCGGTAAGAAAGCCGTGCCAGAGAACGGCGCCGTCCGCCTGGCGTTCGGCAACGGCGTGGCCGAGAATCCATTTCTCGCTGCCGTTCGGCTGGACGACGCGGTATTCCGAGTGCCACGGAGTCAGATCGCGCGCCGACTGGGCCACCGATTCCATTACGGCAGGACGGTCGTCAGGGTGGATGCGATCGATCGCCGACGTCGCGTCTCTGGCCACCTCGTCCGGCGTTACGCCGAAGATGCTGGCGATGCCGACGCTGGCATAAGGCATGCTCGATGTGCCGTCCGGTTTCAGACAGAACTGGTAGAGGCAGCCCGGCACGATGGCGGCAATTTTGTCGCTGCGCGCCTGAATCTCGCTGCGGCGCACCGAGTCCGTGACGTTGCGCACTGTGCCATCGCAATAGGCAGGCTTGCCGGTCCGCGCATCGCGCACCAGGCGGATGCTCTCCTCGACCCACAGGCGTTCGCCGGTGCCATGCCGCACGATCTCGGAGACGAGGTTCTCCACGCGGCCGCGACTGAAGAGTAGTTCGCGCACCTCGGCATAGCGGCCTGGATCGGCGTACCAATTGGCCGTCGTCAGCACCGATTCCGCGCCCTTGGCGGTATATCCGTGCAGATGCCAGAATGCCGGATTGGCGCTGACCAGCGTGCCATCGACGGCGATGCGGAAGATTCCCTCGCCGATATTCTCGTAGAGCTGGCGAAACGCCCGCTCGGCTTCCCGCGCGATCAGGAACGCGCCGTGCCGGTGCACCAGGAGAGCCGCCAGCACCGCAGCAAGAACAGCCAGCGCCAGCGTCGTCCCGGAAAGGGCGACCAGGTGCGGGTATGGAAACATGCGGGAGCGCCCCGATGACTGCGACGTCGCAACCTACGCAGCGAGGCGGAAAGAGAGTTTGAGCAACAGTTTGAAAACTAAACTAAAATTGTCTGCAACCGCGGCGGAAGCCGCAGCCTACCAGGGCGCGCATACGCTAAAAGCGCGAAAAGCGGTTCAGCCGGCCGTGTTCTGGGCAATCGGCGGCTGGAATGACCAGCCCATGTCCCACGGGAAATAGATCCACGTATCCTGGCTGACCTCGGTGACAAACGTATCGACCAGCGGCCGTCCGGCCGGCTTGGCGTACATCGTGGCGTAATGCGCCTTCGGCACCATGTCGCGCACCAGCCGGGCCGTCTTTCCTGTGTCGACCAGATCGTCGATCACCAGCACGCCCGCTCCCTTGCCTTCGGCGAGGTTCACGATGTCCCGCCCGATCGGCTTGAGCACCTTGAGCCCGCCCTGCTCCTTGTAGTCGTGGTAGGACGCGACGCAGACCGTTTCGATCAGCCGGATGCCGAGTTCGCGCGCGATGATCGCCGCCGGAACCATGCCGCCGCGGGTGACGCAGACGATCGCCTCCCAGTTGCCCTGCCCGGCCAGTCGCCACGACAGCGCCCGTGAGTCGCGGTGGAACTGGTCCCACGAAACCGGAAATGCCTTGTCCGCCCGCGGCTGCTCGGCCATGCGTCGATCCCCCTGGAGTGCACTGTCGGCAATCTAGCCGACCGCGACGCGCGAGAAAACGCGTCTGCCGGAGCTAGCGGCCAAGCCGGGCGCGCACCGTCGCCAGCATGGCGTTGAGGGCTGCCTCCGCCTGCCCCAGCCTTTCCTCGTCGCGGCCGCGCAGAACGAGCTGGGTGGTGAAACCGACGCCTTCCTTGAAGCCGGGATAGCTCCCCATGGCGACGTCGGGGAACTGCTTCTGCAGCTCGCCGAATGCGGCGGCGATGTCGCCTTCCCGCAGCCCCGCATCGACGGACCGCGACAGCATCTTGCGACCCGTCGGCAGTGTCGGCGCCAGCACGTCGAGCATGGCGTGCATGATCGACGGCACGCCCGCCATGACGTGGACGTTGCCGATGGTGAAGCCCGGCGCCTTGGACACCGGGTTGGCGATGAGCTCGGCGCCGGACGGGATGCGCGCCATGCGCAGCCGGGCCTCGTTGAGGTCCGCCTTGGGGATGCGTTCGAGCAACATCGCGACGGCGCGCTGATCGACGTCAATCGGCACGCCGAACGCCTTCGCGATCGCGTCGGCGGTGATGTCGTCGTGGGTCGGCCCGATACCGCCAGTGGTGAAGACGTGGTCGTAGCGGGAGCGCAAAGCGTTCACCGCCGCGACGATCTCGTCCTCCACATCCGGCACGATGCGCACTTCACGCAGGTCGATGCCGATCGCGGTGAGGTACTCGGCGATGTAGCCGCTGTTGCTGTCCTTGGTGCGGCCCGACAGCACCTCGTCGCCGATGACGAGGACGGCGGCGGTGACCGTCTGGGTCGCGGTCATTCCGCCACCG
>DASZQY010000141.1:0-2842 GCA_035549395.1 Bauldia sp. | reverse complement strand
CAGCTGCCCTTCGCCGTCGTGCCGCTCGTCCTGTTCGTCAGCGACAAACGCAAGATGGGGAGCTTCGCCATTGGCCGGCCGCTCGCCGTGCTAGCGTGGGTGGTCGCCGGCCTCATCATCGTGCTCAACGTGAAACTGCTGATCGACGCGCTGTCGGCCTAGGTCTGGCTCACGTAGCGCCGTTGCCGGCCAGCATGCCCTCGTATTCCGCCATCGCCTCCGGCGCGATGGCGCGCAGGCCGGTGAGGTCGCTCTTCGGGCCGAGCTCGAAGCGCAGCGGGCGTGTGTGGTCGGCGGCGTCGGCGTAAAGCAGAAGCTGGCGCTGGCGGCCGCTCATCCTGACATGGGGACGCCAGCCGCTGAACGGGCCTTTCAGCCGCAGCGGCCCTTGCAGCCGCCAGACGCTGATCGTCAGCTTGCCGTCCTCGGCACGCTCGACGCTGGTAACGACGTCGCGCTGCTCGCTCCACAGCTGATAGAACGAGTAGAGGCCGCCGGCGAGGAACAGCACGCCAAACATCGACCCGGTGGATTGGTCGCCGCCGTGGGCCGCGTGCCAGAACTCCCACACGCCCCACAGCATCGCGAGCACGATGACCGCGATCAGGACGGCGTTCCGCCGCCACAGGCCGCGGTTGTCGTAGACCAGCGTCACGACTTCAGCGCCGCCAGCACCGCGTCGCCCATCCCGGTCGTGCCGACCTTTGTCGTGCCTTCGCTCCAGATGTCGGCCGTGCGATAGCCCTGGTCGAGCACCGTGGCGATCGCCCTGTCGAGGCGGTCGGCGGCTTCGCCCATGGCGAAGGAATAGCGCAGCGCCATGCCGAGCGAGGCCAGCGTGGCGATCGGATTGGCGATGCCCTTGCCGGCGATATCGGGCGCCGAGCCATGCACCGGTTCATACAGCGCCTTGCGCTTGCCGGTCTTGCCGTCGGGGGCGCCGAGCGACGCCGACGGCAGCATGCCGAGCGAGCCGGTGAGCATGGCGGCGACGTCGGAAAGCATGTCGCCGAAAAGATTATCCGTGACGATCACGTCGAACTGCTTGGGCGCGCGTACGAGCTGCATGCCGCCGGCGTCGGCCAGCATGTGCTCCAGGGTCACGTCGGCGTATTCGCGCTTGTGGGTCGCCGTCACGACCTCGTTCCACAGCACGCCCGATTTCATGACGTTGCGCTTCTCCATCGACGTCACCTTGTTGTGGCGCGTGCGCGCGAGATCGAAGGCGACGCGGGCGATGCGCTCGATCTCGTAGGTGTCATAGACCTGGGTATCGATGGCCCGCTTCTGGCCATTGCCGAGATCGGTGATCGTTTTCGGCTCGCCGAAGTAAACGCCGCCGGTGAGCTCGCGCACGATGACGATGTCCAGCCCCTCGACCAGCTCGCGCTTGAGGGACGAGGAATCGGCGAGCGCCGGATAGACGATCGCGGGGCGCAGGTTGGCGAACAGCTCGAGGTCCTTGCGCAGGCGCAGCAGCCCCGCCTCGGGCCGCACGTCGAAAGGAACCTTGTCCCACTTCGGCCCGCCGACGGCACCGAAGATCACGGCGTCGGCCGCGAGCGCCTTTTTCATCGTCGCATCGGAAACGGCCTTGCCGTGGGCGTCGTAGGCCGAGCCGCCGACAAGATCCTCCTCCCATTCGAATCCGGCGCCTTCGCCGTTGAAGAAGGCGAGCACGCGCTTCACCTCGGTCATCACTTCCGGGCCGATGCCGTCGCCGGGAAGAAGCAGGAGATGATGGGTCGCCATGGAAACGCCTTGCGCGTGAACAGAAATGGAAAAGCGCCGTCTTGCTAGCCGTGCCCTTCCGCGTTGGCAAGGCGGCTGTCCGGCACCTTTGCCGCCTCGCGGATAATCAATCCTTAGCGCGAATGCCCTAGCCTCCCGCACCATGGACGGGACCAGTTGGGAAAACGGCCGCTCGCTTTCCGGCGCCACAGCGGGCGGGCAGACCGAGGCGCGGCTCTGGCTGCTGGCGCTCGCCGCGCTCGTCGTCCTGATCGTCGCGCCGTTCTTCCTGGTCGACGTCCCGCCGGTGCTCGACTATCCCAACCATCTGGCGCGGCTCTACGTGCTGGCTTTCGGCGCCGACGACCCGGCGCTGTCGGCGATGTATGCGCCGCACTGGAGCATCGTCCCCAACCTCGCCATCGACCTTGTCGGGCCGCCGCTGATGCATCTGCTGCCGGTTAGCGTTGTCGGCCGCGTCCTGCTCGCACTCGCGGCCCTCATCCCGGTAGCCGGGGTCATCCTCTACCACCGCGCGGTCTTCGGCGTGCGCTCGTGGTGGCCGCTGGCTTCCGGCGTCATCGCCTTCAACGGCATCCTCTTCTTTGGCTTCATGAACTACCTCTATGCCGTCGGTCTGGCCTTCATGCTGGCGGCATACTGGATCGCGCTCCGGGCTCGTCATCCGCTCGTTGCGGTCGCCGGGTCCGCCGCCGGCGTCGTCGTCCTGTTCTTCTGCCATATCGCCGGGCCGCTGCTTTTCGCCCTGCTCGCCGGGCTGCACGAGGTCGTGCTGCTGTGGCGGGCATGGCGCGGCCGGCAGTCGCTGCGGCAGCGGCTGCTTCGGCTCGCCGGGCTGTTCCTGGCGCTGCTGCCCGCCGTCGCTTTGTTCGTCAGTTCTGCGCTGGCCGAAACTAAGGCTCCGCTGGAATGGGAGCCGCCGATGGACAAGCTGGTTCAGCTGTTCACACCGCTCGCCAGCTACGATCCGCGCATCACGCTGCTCAGCGCCATGGTGGCGGTGGCCGTGCTGATCTACGTTCAGTTCCGCCGCCCGCGCATAGACGCGGCGACGGCACTCGCCTTTCTGGTCATCGCCGCGGCCTACGTC
>DASZQY010000140.1:0-1925 GCA_035549395.1 Bauldia sp. | reverse complement strand
CCGCTCGCCAGCTACGATCCGCGCATCACGCTGCTCAGCGCCATGGTGGCGGTGGCCGTGCTGATCTACGTTCAGTTCCGCCGCCCGCGCATAGACGCGGCGACGGCACTCGCCTTTCTGGTCATCGCCGCGGCCTACGTCGTCGCGCCGCGCCGGGCGATGAGCGGCTCGGTCATCGAGGTGCGGCTCACCATCGTGCTCGCGTTCCTGCTGGTCGGCGGTGTCCTGCCGGTGCTGTCGTCGCGCGCCGCGCGCGTCGTCGGCGTTGCGCTTGCCGCCGTCGTCGTCGTGCGCGCGGCGCACGTCGCGTCGGTCTGGGTCGCCCACCGCAGCGACCTCGCCGATCTGCGCGCCGTCATCGCGCCGGTTCCGCCAGGGGCGCGGGTGCTTGCGGTCAGCGCCGGCATCGGCGCGCCCAAGACATATGTCGCGAGCGAGCCGGCGGGCGCCGTGCCACCGATCATGTATCACGTCGACGAGCACCTGCCGGCGCTGCTGGTCATCGAACGCCATGCCTTCTGGCCGCAGCTCTTCGCCGATCCACGTCAGCAGCCGGTGGTCGTTCGGCCGGCCTACGCGGCGATATCCAATTCGCTGGGAGAGCCGCAGTCGGTCGCGTTGCTCGCTTCCGACAGGCCGCTTGCCGATCCGCCGGTGCCCTACATGCAGGACTGGCCGGGCCACTTCGACTATGTGCTGGTCCTCGACGCCGGCGCGCTCGCGGATACGGCACTCAGGCCCGACCGGCTCGATCTCGTGAAGGCAACGCATTTTGCCGCGCTCTACCGCATTCGCCGCGCGGCGACCCCCGGCATTTCGGGTTTTGACGCACCGCCAAGCAAGGGCTAATAAGCGGCGTCCACTTCCCGATCGCCGCGGCCACGAAAAGCATCCACGAGCCGACCATGTCGAGCGCCGACCTCAAGGCGAACCGCCCGCTGTCGCCACATCTCCAGATCTACCGCTGGAAGATCACCATGGCGATGTCGATCTTCCATCGCATCACCGGCGGCGCGCTCTATTTCGGAACCATCCTGCTCGCCTGGTGGCTGGTGGCGCTGGCGCTCGGCCCTGGCCCGTTCGCCTTCGCCAACTGGGTGGCAGGCTCGTGGCTCGGCCTCATCGTTCTCTTCGGTTACACGTGGGCGCTTATCCATCACATGCTCGGCGGACTCCGCCACTTCGTCTGGGATTTCGGCTACGCCATGGGCAAGCCGGCACGCGATCGGATCGCCTGGGCCAACCTCGTCGCGTCCGTCGTCCTCACCGTCCTCCTCTGGGCGGTCGGCATCTGGTTGAGGTAGCGGCCAAGGTGACAGCATGACCACACCTCTCGCCCGCGTTCGCCACTACGGCTCCGCCCACGAAGGCGCCGATCATTTCTGGCGCCAGCGCCTCACCGGCGCCGCCAATGCCATCCTGGTCGTGTGCGCCGCCGTCGTCATCGCCATGGCGGTCGGCCGGCCCTACGACGAGGTCGCGGCGCTTTTTTCCTCGCCGCTGGTTGCCGCGCTGTTCGCACTGTTGTTCGTGTCCGCCGCCATCCACATGCGCATCGGCATGCAGGTGATCGTCGAGGATTACGTGCAGAGCGAGGCGGCCAAGGTTGTGCTGCTCGCGGCGAGCACGTTCTTCTCGGTCGCGGTTGCGGCAGTGGCGATCGTGGCGCTGATCAAGCTCACGGCAGGGGTGTGACGATGGCGGACGGCGGCAAGGTCAACGGCGCGCCCTCAGTCAACGGCCGCGCCTACACGTTCATCGACCATACCTTCGACGTCGTGGTGGTCGGCGCCGGCGGCGCCGGGCTCCGTGCCGCGCTCGGCTGCTCCGAGGCCGGCCTCAAGACCGCCTGCATCTCCAAGGTGTTCCCGACGCGCTCGCACACCGTCGCTGCCCAGGGCGGCATATCGGCCGCGCTCGGCAAC
>DASZQY010000139.1:0-4921 GCA_035549395.1 Bauldia sp. | reverse complement strand
GCCAGCCCGCGATCGCCGTGGTTTAGCGTCCGTTAAGACGGAGGCGGCAGATTGGCGGCAGGTCCGGGCGGCGGCTGTTGCCGACCGATTGTGGCGTGGACCGCGGGAGTAGTGTGGCGTGGCGAAGAAATCCTCACGGGCAGCAGGCCGCTCCGTCGCCGCCGGCGGCGAGGGCGCGATGGCGGCGCTGGTCGATCGCATCTTCGAAAATCCGGCCAATTCCGGCGGGCTCGTGGTCGTGGCGCTGACGGCGACGGCCATCGTCTCCAACGCGATGTTCCTGCAGCCGACCCATCGCAGCGCGTTCGCGCCGGCGCGCACCGCACCGCTTTCCAGTACCGCGTCTCCGCCCGCCGCGCGCGCGCAGCAGGACGCCATGCCGACACCGCCGCTGCCGCGGCCGTCGCCGGCACGCCTGCAACAGCAGCCGATACAGCAGCAGGCCGCACCGCCGGCCCCGCCAACAGCGACGGTTCCGATTGCACCTTCCGCGCCTCCAGCGGCCAAGCCGGCTGACCAGGCAGCCCTGATTACGGCCGTGCAGCGCCATCTCGCCGAACTCGGCCTCTACACCGGCGCGATCGACGGCAAGTCGGGCCCGCGCACCGCGGCGGCGATTTCGGCCTACGAGACGGCCGCCGGCCTTGCGCCGACGGGCAAGGCGACGGCGGCGCTGCTCGCCACCATGCAGGCACCTTTGCCGGCGGCGCCGATAACGCCGGCGCCGGTCGCGCCGGTAACGGCGGCGCCCGCCGGGCCGATCGCCGGCGTTTCCGGCCAGCAGCTCGATCAGCGCGCCGATGCGCGCCAGGCGGCGATCGAAGCGGAACAGAAGGAGCGCGCCGAGGCGCAGATGCACGCCGACACGCGCATGGCCCAGCAGGCGCTGAACAACATCGGCTACGGACCGCTGGTAGTGAACGGCCAGCCGGACGCCGAGACCGCCGACGCCATCCGCCGCTTCGAACTGGACAGCGGCATGCCGCTGACCGGGCAGGCCAACGCCGACCTGATCCAGCGCCTGAAGGCGATCGGCGCCATCCAGCAGCCGGGCTGACGGCGATGCGCGTCACCTCGGCCCTCTGGGTCGGGGCCTACGTGCGCCGCTGCTACGCGGAAGGCGCGCCGGCCGCGGTGATGAAGCGCGGCGCGGAGGAAGCCGGCGCGATCTTCGTCATCGCCGACCGCCTGGACGGCACCGGCGACCTCTATGCTCCTGCGCCGCAGGCGTCGTTCGACGAAGGCGAGCCTGGCGACCGACTGTTCCAGATGGTGGCGCCCGCCGCACCGCTTCCCGAGATCAACGAACGCCTCGAGCGCGAGAAGAGGTTCGACCCGGATCTGTGGGTGGTGGCGGTCGAGGACCGCGAGGGGCGGGCGTTTCTGGACGTGATCGGGACAATCGAGAAAGACACCCCCACCCGAAATCGCTGACGCGATTTCGACCTCCCTCAAGGGGGAGGTTGGGGGGTGGGATAGCTAGGCGCGCCTGGCGCGTTCGTCGCGCTGCTCGGCCGGACGCACGGCATCGCTGGGCGAACTGCGGCGGAACGTGCCGCTATCGGCCATGTGGGCCTCATGGCCGGACGGGGCCGTGGTCGCCGCCTCACGCCACGCCTCGACCAGCGTCTCGGCTACCTCCGGCTCCATGCCGGCGTAGAGGTCGGAGAGCGGGAAGAAGGACTGGACGTCGCGACCGAGCGGGCTCGCCAGCAGGAACACCTGGCGCGCCTGGGTATCATCCAGCCGCAGTGCCTTCAGCATGACGGCAAACAGCTCGCCGCTCTTGTCGGCAATGGCGGCATGGACGAGCTGCCGCGACAGGCCAAGGCCGCCACCGATGGCCTCGACGATCGGTTCGATCTGGCCGCTGCGGGCGAAGCCGACGATCTGCGCCGCGCTGAGGATCGAGCGGAAGGCGCGATCGACGCGCGCCGCCTTGCTGCCATGGGTGAGGGCCGGCGGGCGGGCGGCGATATCGGCGATGAGCTTGAGGCGCGCCTTGCGATCGAGGGAAAGGAAGCGCCACGGGTCGAGGCGGTTGCTGTAGTAGAAGCCCGCGACGGGTGCCGCGGCAGGTGCCACGGCCGCCGCGGGCTGGTTTGCGGGCGGCGCCACGGGACGCGGCGGCGCCGGGATGGCAGGCGCGCTGACCGGGCGCGAGGGTGGCACCGGCATGGCCGGCGGGGCGATGGCGGCTGCCACCGCGTTGATGCCGGCCTCACGGATCGCCGGATCGGGCAGCCGCGGCGTGGCGGCGGCATCGATGCGCGCCAGGACAGCGGCATCGCCGGTGAGACGGAGCGCGCGCTTGACCTCGGGGCTGAGCCCGGCGCGGCGCGCGATCAGCCGGTGATGCTCGACGCCGGTGGCGGCGATGATCGACAGCAGATCGACGGAGTTGAGCACGGTGGAGTGCTTCAGGACCGGCGCCGCCACGGCGATGACGTCGCGCGCCAGCATGCGCACGACCGCGACCGGTGCGTCGCCGGCGAGCGCCAGACGCTCGGCGACGAAGACGCGATCCTCGCTCGTCACCTTGGGCAGGAAGTGCAGCGCCAGCTCCTCGAAGCGGTTGAGCTCGTCGCGGTCGTGGACGACATCGAGCACGAACAGCTCGGTGGTGGCGCGCATCAGGGCGGCGTCGCGCTTCTGCTCGTTGAGGCGGGCGAGATCGACGGGGCTGGTCTTGGTGGGAATCGGCAAGTTGCTACCGCTGGCGCCGGAATGGACTGGCGCGCATTGTCGGCAGAAGTCGTTATCGGACTGTTAACCTTGCCGGAATCTATACTCGGCGGCGCGTGTGTGAACCGTTCGCGCAGGGCATCGCGGCGAGGCGCCGCCGCCCGAACCAACGTGATCTCGCGGGCTGGAGGTCGGCATGAGCACGGTTCTGGAGTTCAGGAACGCGGCCGGACGGCCAAGCCGCCGCCGCGACGATTCGGCGGCGTGCGAGATCGTCATCTTTCCGGGCGTGCGGATCGAGCGCGAGACGCCCGCCACCCTCGACCTGGCGCATCGCCTGCGGGCATCGCTGGCGATGGAAGGCGAGGGCGGCGACGGGCGGCCACGCCAGACGCAATAGGCAGGCACCGCTTCAGAGCGAGGCGCTGCACTGGGCGGCGGCCAGCGCCGCGGTCACCGCCGGGCGCAGTGAATCGTCGGGCACGAGCGCGCGCAGCACGATGAACCCGGCGTCGATCGGCAATTCCAGCACGATTGCGGTGTTGAGCGACTCGGGCGGGTTCTGGCGCATCTGCGCATTCTGCACCGAAGTGAGCAGCGCAAGATCGAGATTGGAGCCGTCGACCGCGCGGTCGGTCAGGCTGTAGACGTTGCGGCTGAGCTTGTCGAAGACGGCCACCGACCAGAATTCGTCCGGCATCGCCGCCAGGACGCGGATCGGGCCGCCGTGGAGATCGAAGCGGCACACCGCCTCCATGAAGTGCGGGTCCGTCGCCGGCATGGCCTCCGCGCCGGCCTCGGCCATCGGCAGGAGATGGAACTGGCCGTCGCTGCCCATGCGGCCGATCGCCGAATAGGCGTCCTTGCCGGCGTAGTAGGGCACGAGGAAGACGATCGCCACGTGGATGATGCCGCCGACCAGCAGGCCGCCGATGACGAAGAGGATGGTGCGCCTCACGGGCAGTGGGCCTTGCGGATCGTCGGCATCGAAAGCGTTGACAGCTGGCTGCCGGTGGCGAGCGGCGTGTCGTAGAGGCGGAAGACGAGATCGAACGTCGGCGAATCGCCGACCGGGAGCCAGTTGCCCGGCTGGACGCTGGCCGCGGCGGTGATGACGAAATCGCCGTTGGCGGAGCGCACGATCTCGCGCGAATGGAAGCCCTGGCGGTGGGCGAGGTTGGGCATCAGGCGACCGTCGCTGTCAGTGGCGGTCAGCGTCCACAGCCGCGCCGCCGGAGTCTCGCCGGCAATGGTGTAGGCGCAGCGGCTGGCGAGCGGCGCACCGCTGTCATCCGTGGTCGCGGTGAAGACGAGACCCTCGCCGGCGCCGAGCGGCACTTCGCCGGTGCGTGCGATGCGGGCCAGCGCATAAGGATCGGCGTCGAGCGTGCCGTCGTTCGGCCACGCCGTCCAGTCGCCGACCGTGACGGCGCCGAACAGGTGGCCCTGGCCGACGGCATACCAGGCGCTGCCGACGCCCACCACGACCGCAACCGCGACCGCGATGACGAGATCAATGAGGAAGCGCACTGCCGGCGGTCTCGGTGAGCGGGGGTTCTTCGGCCGGCGTGAGCGCGGCCAGCGGCTTGCCGCCGGCGGCCTTCTGCATGAGGTCCTGGATGATCGACAGCCGCTCGCTGGTAGCGGCGGAAAGGCTGGAGGCGCGCAACTCGTCGTCGGGCACGCCGGAGCCGGTCTGTGCGACGAGGTTCTTACCGGGCTTCGGCGCCTCGAAGGGCGGATTGACGAACGGGATCGGCTTCAGCTCGATGCCCTGATGGGCGTAGGTCATGAACTGCTTCCACGCCATCGCCGGCAGGATGCCGCCGGTCAAGCGCCGCGTCGGCGCGTAGCCGTCGTTGCCGAACCAGACGACGCAGGCGTAGTTGCCGGTGAAACCGGCAAACCAGGCATCACGGAAATCGGAGGTCGTGCCGGTCTTGCCGGCGGTGCGGATGCCGTCGAGCTTGGCCTTGGTGCCGGTGCCGCGCTCCGGCACCTGGACCATCATGCCGTTCATCTCGGCGACCACCTTGTCGTCGAGCACGCGCACGGGAGGCGGCGTGTCGCGCTTGTGGTCGAAGAGCACGTCGCCGCGGCTGTTGAGGATCTGCGTGTAGCCGTAGGGCGTCGCCTTGTAGCCGCCGTTGGCGAAGGCGGCGTAGGCGCCCGCCATGTCGATGACCTTCACCTCGGAGGAGCCAAGCGGCAGCGAGCGCGTGATCCTGAGCTCGCT
>DASZQY010000138.1:0-2591 GCA_035549395.1 Bauldia sp. | reverse complement strand
GCCGGCCACCTTGGCCAGCGCCGCCAGGCGGTGCGCGTTGAGGCTGTCCAGGCGGCGCCGGAACACTTCCTCGACCAGCCGGTCCTTGGAGCCGAAGTGGTAGTTCACCGCGGCCAGGTTGACGCCCGCGGCCGCGGTGAGTTGCCGCAGCGAGGCGCCGTCGAAGCCGCGCTGGGCGAACAGCTGCTCGGCGGCGGTGAGGATGCGTTCCTTGGTCGAGGCGGAGCTGTTCACGCGGATGGTTCCCCGGCGGCTGGAATCAAACGATCGTTTGAGGATACGCGCGAGGCTTTCCGCCCGTCAAACGGCCGTTCGCATCCATGCGCGTACGGGCTTGCGTATGGATGAGAATCTGTCAAACTTTCGTGAGCTAAATCCGCATTCCGTGTCGGGTTTGGTCCTACATTCGCCGGCACGATGCCGGCCCCGCCCACTCTCAAGTACCCGTATCCCCGGAGCAGACCGTATGGCGCTGGAGCGCACCCTTTCCATCATCAAGCCGGATGCCGTTGCCAAGAACGTGATCGGCGAGATCTACGCCCGCTTCGAGAAGGCCGGCCTCAAGATCGTGGCCGCCAAGATGAAGCAGCTGTCGCGCAAGGAGGCCGAGGGCTTCTATGCCGTGCACAGGGCGCGCCCGTTCTTCAACGCGCTGGTCGAGTTCATGATCTCCGGCCCGGTGATGATCCAGGTGCTCGAAGGCGACAACGCCATCGCCCGCAACCGCGAGCTGATGGGCGCCACCAACCCGAAGGACGCCGCGCCGGGCACCATCCGCGCGGACTTCGCCGACTCGATCGACGCCAACGCGGTGCACGGCTCCGACGCCGCCGAGACCGCCAAGACCGAGATCGCCTACTTCTTCGCCGCGACCGAAATCCACGGCGACCGTTCCTGACCGCAAGGACCGGAAGGCGGCCCTCCGCGGCCGCTTTCCCCACGAACCGCCCGCACACTGAAAGGTTGTGAACACTCCAGCATCCATGCCATCCGACCCGACCGCCCCGGCGGAAAAGGTCAACCTGCTCGACTTCGATCGCCAGGGGCTGCGCGACTTCTTCGCGCGGCTCGGCGAGAAGCCGTATCGCGCCGAGCAGGTGATGAAGTGGATCTACCACCGCCTGGAGGACCGCTTCGAGCACATGACCGACGTCGGCAAGGCGCTGCGGGCCAAGCTCGAGGCGTCGTGCTACATCGGCCCGCCGAAGACCCTGTTCGACAAGGGCGCCGCCGACGGCACGCACAAGTGGCTGCTGGGCATGGACGGCGGCAACGCCGTCGAGGCGGTATACATCCCCGAGCCCACCCGCGGCACGCTGTGCGTGTCCTCGCAGGTGGGCTGCGGGCTCAACTGCCAGTTCTGCTCCACCGCCACGCAGGGCTTCAACCGCAACCTCGCCGCCGCCGAGATCATCGGCCAGATGTGGGTGGCGGCCAAGTACCTCGGCAACGTCACCCACCAGAACCGCCGCATCACCAACGTGGTGATGATGGGCATGGGCGAGCCGCTGCTGAACTTCGACAACGTGGTCGCGGCGATGAGCCTGATGCGCGACGACCTGGGCTTCGGCCTGGCCTCCAAGCGCGTCACGCTGTCCACCGCCGGCCTGGTGCCGATGATCGACAAGCTGTCGGAGGCCATCGACGTGTCGCTGGCGGTGTCGCTGCACGCGGCCAACGACGAGCTGCGCACCGAGCTGGTGCCGCTCAACAAGCGCTACCCGATCGCCGAGCTGATGGGCGCCTGCCAGCGCTGGATCGCGCGCCGGCCGCGCACCTCGATCACCTTCGAGTACACCCTGATGAAGGGCGTGAACGACCAGCCCGAGCACGCGCGCCAGCTGATCAGGCTGATGCGCAAGCTGCCCACCGGCAGCTGCAAGGTCAACCTGATCCCGTTCAATCCCTTCCCGGGCACGCGCTTCGAGCGCTCGGACGCCGAGACCATCCGCGCGTTCCAGACCCAGCTGCTCAACGCCGACATCCTGACCATGCTGCGCCGCACCCGCGGCGACGACATCGATGCCGCCTGCGGCCAGCTCAAGGGCCAGGTGCTGGACCGCACGCGCCGCCAGGCCGAGTTCCGCAAACGACTGGAGGGGGAAGTGGTCCATGCGCATTGAACGGGTCGCCATGCTCGCCGCGCTGCTGGCCGTGGCCGGCTGCGTCACCACGCACGACGGCAACACGCTGACCCCCTCGGGCAACATGCCGCATGCCAGCAAGAAGGACGAGGCGCAGGACGCCGCCCGCATCCACACCGAGCTGGGCCAGCAGTACCTCGCCAACGGCGACCTGCAGACGGCGCTGGAGAAGCTGACCAAGGCGCTGCAGTTCGACCCGGACTATGCGCCGGCGCACACCGTGATCGCGGTGGTCTACGAGCGCATCAACCACCTGCCCGAGGCGGAGGGGCACTACCGCAAGGCGGTCGCGCTGGAGCCGACCAAGGGCGGTCCCAACAACAACCTCGGCGCCTTCCTGTGCAAGGTCGGCAAGTACGCCGAGGGCGAGAGCTACTTCGCCAGGGCCGTCGCCGATCCGTTCTACCGCACCCCGGACGTGGCCTGGACCAACGACGGCGTCTGCCG
>DASZQY010000137.1:0-1517 GCA_035549395.1 Bauldia sp. | reverse complement strand
GCGCGCACCGCCTCCGTGTTCCGCCAGGCCGCCGCGGAGGCTCCGTCCGTCGCGCAGGATGCGGCCTCGCTTGGCCGCGCGCCGCTCGACCGGCTGAGCGACCCTGGCGAGCTGGCGTTGCTGAGGCGGCTCGCCGAATATCCACGGATTATTGAGGCGGCGGCGGAAGCGCATGAGCCGCACCGGCTGGCTTTCTATCTCCATGATTTGGCGTCAGAATTTCACGCGCACTGGAATCGCGGCAAGGAGTTGCCGCAATTGCGCTTTATCAACCCGGCTGAACCAGATTCGACGAGCGCGCGATTGGCCCTCGTCCATGCCATAAAGCTGGTGCTGGCGTCGGGATTGTCTATCCTCGGCGTCAGTGCACCCGAAGAGATGCGGTGAGGGGGCCTGCCTCACCGAGCGTGTGAGGAGTGGTCGGGGATGCCGGACCAGTACGACCCGAAGGTCGCGCCGCGGACGCCTGGCCGGCGTGAGGCGCCGGCCGATGATCCGCTGGCGGAGCTTGCCAAGATCGTTCACGGCCGCCCTACGGTTGCCTCGGCAGCCGCGGCGAAGGGGCCGTCGCGCTCGCAGCCTGTGAACGGCGCCGCGGCCAACGATCTGGAAGCCGAACTGCTCAACGACCTGCAGGCGTCATTCGCCGCCGTTCGCGACGCGTTGCCTGTGACGCCGCTGGCTGCCCCACAGCCGAAGCCGGCGCCGGCAGCGCTAATCGCCGCTCCGAGCCTGCGCGGGCCGATTGTGGAGGACACGCCGGCCGCAGCGGCTCCCCCGCCGGCCTCCGTGACGCCGCCGCAGCCCTCGCCATTCCGTGTGCCGTCGCCTCAAGCGGCTGCGGCCCAACCGGCAGCACCCCAGCCAACTCCGGCCCGCACTGCTGCGCCGCGGCCCGACGCCACGCCGCGTCCTGAGCTCCGGGACGAATTCCGTCTGGAGCCCATCAACGAGAGCCGGCTTGTGCCGATCCCGTCGCCGCCGGTGATCCAGCCTCAGATCCAGCAGACATCGGATTATCAGCCGGCGGCTCGTGCCGAACGGCCGTCACTGCCCGAGCGCCGCGTTGAGCCGGGGCCCATCGACGAGAAGCCGGCCGATGCCGGCGTGGAGCGGGCGCCGCGCGCCGCGCGTCCCGCGACACCGCCCGAGCCGCCATCCGATCTCGCCAATTTCACCATCCGCACGGCTACCCGCTCTGCCGCCGCGGCGTCCGCGCCGGCGTCGCTGCCCGGTGCCGCCAGACAGCCTCATTCGCGTTGGGAGAAACCCGAGCCGGCGAAACCGCAACCGTCCGCACCGAGCCGCTTCGCACCGCCGAAGTCGGCGGCGGCCGAGGATGACGCCGATCGCGATCCGTTCGCGGATGCCGGGCTGCTGCCCGGCGAGGATGGTGATGCCGGACTCGACGCCGAGTTCCCGCTCGACGGTCTCGGCATGGTGCCCGGATACGGGGACGACGATGACGTCGACATGCTGCCGCCGCTCGACGACGATCTCGACGCTCTGGCCAAGCC
>DASZQY010000136.1:0-1653 GCA_035549395.1 Bauldia sp. | reverse complement strand
ATCAGCCCCTCGAGGCCGGCATGGTCCTGTCGATCGAGACGACGCTGCTGCACCCGCGCGGCTTCATCAAGCTCGAGGACACGGTTGTCGTTACCGCCGACGGCTGGGAAGCCTTTGGCGATGGCGGCCGGGGGTGGAATCGCGGCGGCGCGAAGAGGTAGGCGGCGGGGCATGCCGGCGTGCACCGTTCAGGTCCATATGACGCTCGCACCGCGGTCGCCTGCCGGCTGGGTTCGACCGCGCCATTCCGCGACACGGCAGTTGGAACTTTGCGGTAGCGGCCAGTGACGGGCAACGAGAGACGGAATCTGATCATGCGACCCAATCCCCTGCGAGTGGCAATCCAGCGCGGCGACGTGCTGATCGGCACGTGGCTCACGGCCCTGCGCTCACCGCCGATCCTCGCCCTGCTGAAATCCGCCGGGCTCGATTTCGTCCGCATCGACATGGAGCATGGCAGCTTCACGGTCGAAACCGTCGCCGACATGGCCGTGCTCGCCCGCAGCCTGGATCTCGGCCTCGTCGTCCGCCCGCCCATCGCCAACCGCGAATGGATCACGCAGCTCCTCGACATCGGCATCTGGAATCTGCACTGCCCGCAGGTGGATACGCCCGAGCACGCCGCCGAGATCGTCGCCGCCGCCCACTACGCGCCGAGCGGCCTGCGGGGCATGGGGCCGCGCGGCACGGCGACTGATTTCGAGAGCGCCGGCACGCCGGAAGCCCGCGCCTTCGCCAACCGCGAGGTGTTCATCACCGTCATGCTGGAAAGCCGCAAGGCCTTCCAGCACCTCGACACGATCGCCGCCATGCCGGGCATCGATGCGCTCACCCTTGGCCCGCACGATCTCGCCCAGGAACTCGGCGTGCTCGACACCCCTGACCAGGAGCGGTTGCTGGACGAAAAGCGCAGCGAACTGATCGCCGCCGCACGCAAGCATGGGAAGGTCACCACCATGCTTGCCTCCAGCGTCGCTCAAAGCCGCAAGCTGCGCGATGCCGGCATCCAGATGATCGCCTACGCCAACGAGGTCGAGGTGCTGCACGGTGCCTTCGCCAACGTCGTGTCTGCCATCAGAAAGCCCTGACGGCCGCCGCGGGATCTTCCCGCCCACCAGCGAAAACTCCCATGCGCATATCTGACATCGACGAAGCGTCGCTCACCCCGGATCAGCAACGGGTCTTCGCCGCCATCAAGGCTGGTCCGCGCGGCGTCGTGGTCGGGCCGCTCCGTGTCTGGTTGCATAGCCCCAGGCTCGCCGAGAAAGCACAGGAACTCGGCGCCTTCTGCCGCTACGGCACGTCGCTGCCCCCGGTGTTGTCCGAGCTCGCCATCCTTGTCACCGGTGCCCACTGGCGGGCTGGCTTCGAATGGCACGCCCATGCCCCCATCGCCATCAAGGCCGGTCTGAGTGCGGACGTCGTCGATGCCATTCGTCGCGACGAAGAGCCGAGCTTCACCAACGCCGCGGAAGGCGCAGTCTATGCCTTCTGCCGACGGCTCCTGACGATGCGCACGATGGACCAGGCGACGTATGACCAAGCACGACAGGCGATCGGTGAAACGGGTTTGGTCGATCTGGTCGGGATACTCGGTTACTACGCTCTCATATCCATGACGATTGTGGGATTCGAGGTGCCGACGCCGGATGG
>DASZQY010000135.1:0-3365 GCA_035549395.1 Bauldia sp. | reverse complement strand
GAACGGGTTGGCGCCGGACGAGCCGGCGAGGCGCACCGTCGAGGTCGAGGCGTTCTGCTCGTGATCGGCATGGAGAATGAAGATGCGGTCCATGGCGCGCGCCAGGACCGGATTGACCTTGTATTCTTCGCACGGCACCGCGAAGCACATGCGCAGGAAGTTGGAGGCGTAGTCGAGCGCGTTCAGCGGGTAAACGAACGGCTGGCCGACGTGGTACTTGAACGCCATTGCGGCGATCGTCGGCATCTTGGCGATCAGGCGGAGGCTGGCCACCATGCGCTGGTGGGGATCGGCGATGTCCGTCGAGTCATGGTAGAACGCCGACATCGCGCCGACCACGCCGCACATGATCGCCATCGGATGGGCGTCGCGGCGGAAGCCGGTGAAGAAACGGCTCATCTGCTCGTGCACCATCGTGTGATAGGTCACGCGATGGTCGAAGTCCGCCTTCTGCGACGGCGTCGGCAGTTCGCCGTAGAGCAAGAGATAGCAGCTCTCGAGGAAGTCGCCGTGTTCCGCCAGCTGCTCGATCGGATAGCCACGGTAGAGGAGAATGCCTTCGTCGCCGTCGATGAAGGTGATCTTGGATTCACACGCGGCGGTCGAGGTAAAGCCGGGGTCGTAGGTGAAGCGTCCGGTCGCGCCGTAGAGCGACGCGATGTCGATTACGTCGGGTCCAAGCGTTCCTTTGCGAACCTTGAAATCCCAGCTGTCATTGCCGACCGTCAGTCGTGCGCTGTCGTCCGCCGCTTTAGGAATATCCATTCTGCTGACGTTGGCCATCGCAGATGCCTTCTTTGATTTTGCTGCCTGCTTGGATAACGCCGCAATCTTATTTGTTGCGCCGCAATAAGTCCACGCGCCGGGGAGCACTCGGGAGGGGTTGCGACACCAAAGCTAGGGCGTTTTCGAAATGGCTCAACTCCCCGCCTGGTCGGCGATGCGTCCCAGGCTTTCCTCGCGCCCAAGCAGCGCGAGCACGTCAAAAATGCCGGGGGAGGCGACCGTGCCGGTCAGCGCCGCGCGCAGCGGTTGTGCCACGGTCCCAAGCTTGAGGTTCGCCCGCGTCGCGTATTCCTTGACCGCGGCCTCGGTGGCGGACGCGGTCCAGTCCGCGACGCCGCGGAGCACGCCAAGGACGTCCGTGAGCGTTTTGCGGCCGTCGCTGCCGAGCAGTGCCGCCGCGGCAGCATCCAGCGCCAGCGGGCGGTCGGCGACCAGAAATTGCGCTCGCTGAATGAGGTCGGTCAGGGTCTTGGCGCGATCCTTGAGCAGCGGCATCGCGGCGCGGAGCTGCGCCCGCCGGCCCTCGTTCAGCTTGGCCATGAACTCGCTTCCGCCGGGAAGGTGTTGGAGGTTGGCAAGCAGCAGGTCGGTCAGCGCACCGTCGTCCATCGCGCGCATGTAGTGGGCGTTGATGCTCCCGAGCTTGGCGAAGTCGAACCGCGCCGGCGCGCGGTTGATGTCGGGCAGGTCGAACCAGGCCACCATCTCGTCGGTGGACATGATTTCGGCGTCGCCATGGGACCAGCCGAGGCGCACCAGGTAGTTACGCATTGCTTCCGGCAAGTAGCCCATAGCGCGGTAGGCGTCGACGCCGAGCGCGCCGTGCCGCTTGGAAAGCTTGGCGCCGTCGGGCCCGTGGATCAGCGGGATATGCGCCATGTGCGGAACAGGCCAGCCCATGGCGTCGTAGATGATCTTCTGCCTGCCGGCGTTGGTGAGATGGTCGTCGCCGCGAATGATGTTGGTCACGCCCATGTCGTGGTCGTCCACGACGACAGCGTGCATGTAAGTCGGCGAACCGTCAGAGCGCAGGATGATGAAATCGTCCAGATCGCTGTTCGGGAAGACCACCCGGCCCTGGACGCGATCGTCGATCACGGTGTCGCCGTCGCGCGGCGATTTGATGCGTACCACCGACGGCATGCCGGCCGGACCGTCGTTGGGGTCGGCGTCGCGCCACTTGCCTTCGTAGCGCGCGAAGCGGCCCTCGGCACGCGCCTTGGCCCGCATCTCATTCAGCTCCTCCGGCGTTTCGTAGGCGCGGTACGCCTTGCCGGAGGCGAGTAGATCCTCGGCGACTTCGCGATGGCGCGCGGCGCGGGCAAACTGGTAAACGACATCCTCGTCCCAGTTCAGCTCCAGCCAGCGCAAGCCGTCGAGGATCGCAGCGATCGCGGGCTCGGTTGAGCGTTCGCGATCGGTATCCTCGATGCGAAGCAGCATCTTGCCGCCGGTGTGGCGGGCGTAAAGCCAGTTGAAAAGGGCGGTGCGTGCCCCGCCGATGTGCAGGTAGCCGGTAGGCGAGGGGGCGAAACGGGTAACGACGGGACCGCTCATGGTGCGGCGGCGTGTAGCACAGCCCACGCCGCGCGCGAAGCGGCTTGGCCTTTGGCTCGGGATTTGGCAGATAGGCGCGACTTTTCATTGGGAAGCCGGACAATGGCGGAAGGCGAAACAGCGGCGCACGCGGCGGGGCAGGACTTCGTCCGCGATATCGTCCGCGCCGACCTGGCGGCTGGCCGCCATACCGGCGTCGTCACCCGCTTTCCGCCGGAGCCCAACGGGTACCTGCATATCGGCCACGCCAAGTCGATCTGCCTCAATTTCGGGGTGGCGCAGGAATTTGGTGGCGTCTGCGCGCTCCGTTTCGACGACACCAACCCGGCGAAGGAGGCGCAGGAGTACATCGAGGCCATCCAGCGCGACGTGCATTGGCTGGGCTTCGACTGGGGCGACCGGCTGCGCCATGCGTCCGATTACTTCGATCAGCTCTATGAGTGGGCGGAGCATCTCATCCGCGCCGGCAAGGCCTACGTCGACGACCAGTCGCATGAGGCGATCCGCGCCTCCCGCGGCACGCTGACCGAGCCGGGGAGTAACAGCCCGTTCCGCGACCGCAGCGTCGAGGAAAATCTCGACCTGTTCCGCCGCATGCGCGCCGGCGAGTTTCCCGAAGGTGCGTGCGTGCTCCGCGCGAAAATCGACATGGCGTCGGGCAACATCAACCTGCGCGATCCGGTGATGTACCGCATCCTGCATGCGCCGCATCCACGCACCGGCACGCGATGGAAGATCTACCCGAGCTACGATTTCGCCCACGGCCAGTCCGATGCCATCGAGCACGTCACCCATTCGCTGTGCACGCTGGAGTTCGCCGACCACCGTCCGCTCTATGACTGGTTCATCGCCAACCTGCCGGTGCCGGCGGTGCCGCACCAGTACGAGTTCGCGCGCCTGAACCTGACGCAGACCGTGCTTTCCAAGCGCGTGCTGACGGAGCTGGTGCGCGGCGGCCACGTCAGCGGCTGGGACGATCCGCGCATGCCAACGCTTGCCGGGCTGCGGCGCCGCGGCGTCCC
>DASZQY010000134.1:0-7638 GCA_035549395.1 Bauldia sp. | reverse complement strand
CGCTGAACGAGCGGAGCCGGACACCGCTCGGGCGGAGGGTGCTGATGCGGGCGGTCGCGATCTATGCCGAGCGGTTCAGCGACCGGGACGGGCGCGTGCGCGCTACCTTCGACGTGATCTCGCTGTCAGGTTGGGCGCCGGCAGCAAACCAGCAGAAGCCTCTGAGGCCGGGAAGCGCAAAGATGCGCCTCGCCGATGCTCTCGGAGTCCGTGAGCAATCGACGGGAGAGAAGAGCGGCCGCTAGCTAGCGGTCGAGCATCTTCATCGCGCGCTGCTGCTCGTCCGCCGACACGATCGACCCGGTGACAACCGGGTCGACGCCGGGGGCCGAAGCCGCGACGTTCGTCGTGCCACGCGACGACACGCCACCGAGCATGATGGCGGCGACGCCGACCAGCGCCAGCGCCAGTGGCACGAAGGCGGCGACGCGCGTGCGGCTGATGCCGGCGGAAGCCGCCGGCGGCAGAATGATTTCCTGAGCAGACATGGAAGAGAATCCCCGCGCCCGAAGTCGCGACGAATCTCAGACGAAGATCATAAATGATCTATTAACGCCGGGATGAGCGGCAGGTCGGCGGGCGGCATCGGATAGTCGCGGAGCCTTACCGGCTTCACCCACTTCAGCGACTGGCCCTCACGTGGCGCCGGGATGCCCGACCAGCGGCGCGTGACATAGAGCGGCATGAGCAGGTGGAAATCGGGGTAGGTGTGGCTGGCGAAGGTCAGTGGCGCCAGGCACGCCTGCTCTACCGTCACGCCGATCTCTTCTTGCAGCTCGCGCACCAGCGTCGCTTCCGGCGTCTCGCCCGCTTCGACCTTGCCGCCGGGAAACTCCCACAGGCCGGCCAGCGTCTTGCCCTCAGGTCGCTGGGCGATGAGCACGCGGCCCTCGACATCGACCAGCGCGCACGCGGCGACGAGCAGGAGTCTCATGGCGCTGCCGACGCCCCGCTTTCCCTCGCCCCGGCGGGGAGAGGGCGTCGCGTCTTGAGAGCGAAGCGAACTAGGCGCGACGGGTGAGGGGGTGAAGCGCTATCCGGAAAGGGTGGAGCCCCCTCACCCGGATCGCCAAAGCTCGCCGACGCTCGCGGCGATCCGACCTCTCCCCGCTGGGGAGAGGTGATGCGCGGCGGCCAAGGAAGCGCCACCACTAGCTTCGATAGTCGCCGTTGATGGCGACGTATTCCTTGGTGAGGTCGCAGGTCCAAACTGTGTCGCGCGCGGTGCCAAGGCCGAGATCGACGGTGACGACGATGGCGTCGTTCTTCATGTACGCGGAGGCCGCTGCCTCCTTGTAGGCCGGGTCGCGCTCGCCCTTCACCGCCACACGGATGTCGCCGAACCAGATCGCCAGGCGGTCGCGGTCGGCCGGCTCACCGGCCTTGCCGACGGCCATGACGATACGGCCCCAGTTGGCATCCTCACCGGCGATCGCCGTCTTCACCAGCGGCGAGTTGGCGATGGACAGCGCGATGCGGTGCGCCGATCGTTTCGAGGTCGCGCCCTTGACGTTGACCTCGACGAACTTGCGCGCGCCCTCGCCGTCCCTGACGACCTGATGGGAAAGATCGCGCAGCACCTCGTTGAGCGCCGCCTTGAACGGCGCCAGGCGCCTGTCGCGCGGGTCGGTGATCTTCGGCGCCTTCGCGGCCTTGCAGGTGGCGAAGAGGAGCAGCGTGTCCGACGTCGAGGTATCGCTGTCGACGGTGATGGCATTGAACGTGCCGGTGACGCCCTTGGACAACAAAGCCTGCAATACCGGCGCCGCGATCGGCGCATCGGTGAAGACGAACGAAAGCATGGTCGCCATGTCGGGCGCGATCATGCCCGCGCCCTTGGCGATGCCGTTGATCGTGACGGTGGCGTCGCCGAGCCTGACCTGGCGTGTCGAGCCCTTGGGGTAGGTATCGGTGGTCATGATGGCCGAAGCGGCATCGATCCACGGCTCCGGCGCGGCGCGGGCACACAGATCGCCGACGACGCCGTCGAACTTGGTCGCATCGAGCGGCTCGCCGATGACGCCCGTCGAAGCGAGGAACACCTCGCCAGGCTTGCACCCGACCGCCCGGGCGGCGATCGCCGCCGACAGCTTGGTGGACTCGCGCCCGCGCTTGCCGGTGAAGGCGTTGGCATTGCCGGAATTGACGAGCAGCGCGCGCGCCCTGCCCGCTTTCAGCGCCGACTTGCACCAGTCCACCGGTGCCGACGGGCATTTCGACCGTGTGAAGACGCCAGCGACGGACGTGCCCTTGTCGAAGACGGCAAGCAGCACGTCGCGCCGGTTCTTGTAGCGGATGCCGGCTTCCGCAACCGCAAAGCGGACCCCGGCGACTGCCGGCAACGCAGGAAACGTCGCCGGCGCCAACGGTGAGCGTGCCCCCATCGCCCGCCCCGTTGCTACTGGGCAGGCGCCGCGGGAGCGGCAGGAGCAGCGGTGCCGGAATCGGCCGGGGCCGGCGTTGCAGGTGCCGGCGCTGCCGTGCTGCTGCCGTCAGCCGGCGGGGTGGCGGCGGGAGCCGGATTGGCTTCCGGAACCACCACGATCTTGGCGGCGGCGAACAGCTTGTTGGTCTCATCGAGATAGAGCTGCTGCTGGAGGCCACTGCGGATCTGGTCCTGCACGTCGGACAGCGCCGGGGGCGACGACTTCCGCTTCTCCAGCATCTTGATGACGTGCCAGCCGAACTGGCTCTGCACCGGCGTCTCGGTGTACTTGCCGACATCGAGCGCAAACGCGGCGTCTTCGAACGGCTGCACCGTCTGGCCCTTGCCGATCCAGCCGAGATCGCCGCCGCTCTGCGACGAGCTGTCCGACGACTTCTGTTTGGCGAGGTCCTCGAAGTTCGCACCCTTGTCGAGCTGCGAGATGATGTCCTTCGCCTCGGCTTCGGTCGAAACCAGGATATGCTCGACATGCACCTCGTCGCCCGGGACAAACGTCGCGACCTGGGCGTCGTAAGCCGCCTTCACGGCAGCGTCGCTGATCGCCGCCATCTTGCCGGAAAGATAGAGCTGGCGGAGCACGCGCTCGCGCGTGAAGTCAATCAGCTCGGCGTTCTCCGGAACCTTGTCGAGGCCGGCGGCGGCAGCGGCCTTGGCCATCAGGTGGATGTTGATCACCGCCTTGAGCAGTTCGGTGTACTGCTGGTCGGGCGGCACCTGCTGCAGCGCGTCATGCAGCGTCGGCTCGGCTACGGAAAGCTCGAGCTCGGTAATCGGATCGCCGTCGACCGTCGCAACGACGGCGTTGGGATCGGCCTTTGTCGGGGCGACGGCGTGTATGTCGGTCGGCGAAGCAGGGGCCGGCGCAGCCGCCGCCGAACTGTCGGTGGCCGCAGGAGCCGCGGGAGCCGCGGCCGGCGCGGCGTCCGAAGCCGGCGCCGGGGCGGCGTCATCGGCGAGTGCCGGGCCGCCGATGGCGAGGGCGGCGGCGAGAAGGGCAAGGCGTAGAGAGGGCGCGAGTGTCATCGAAGTGTCTCGTTTCGGGTTAGTCGGGGTTGGGTTTGCAGCGCGTCCGGCGCCTGCTCGATCTGCCGCCCTGCCGATCGATGCGCTGAGGTGGCGCCGTTGACATGGGATAGCCCCCCTCTTATCTGTCCTGAGGCTTCGCGTCAAAGAACGCTTGCGCCTCTGGACGTAGCGGCCGCCCTAGCTTCTCCGGCTCCCTCGCATGCGCCGCTAGCGCCGCACAGACTCAAAGCTCCAAGGATTTGGAAATGGCCGGATTGGCTTCGCTTGCCCGCATGGTGTTCGGCTCTCCGAACGACCGCCGCCTCAAGCGCTATGCGCCGAAGGTCGACGCCATCAACGCGCTGGAAGCAGAAGTCGCCGCGCTCTCCGACGATGAGCTGCGCGCCCGCACGGCGAAGTTCAAGGCCGACATCGCCAGTGGCGTTTCGCTCGACGATCTGCTCGAGCCGGCGTTCGCGACGGTGCGCGAGGCCGGCAAGCGCGCGCTCGGGCAGCGCCATTTCGACGTCCAGCTCGTCGGCGGCATGGTGCTGCATGAAGGCGCCATCTCCGAGATGAAGACCGGCGAAGGCAAGACGCTTGTCGCCACGCTCCCCGTCTATCTCAACGCGCTTTCCGGCAAGGGCGTACACGTCGTCACCGTCAACGACTACCTGGCCAAGCGCGACGCCGAATGGATGGGCCGCGTCTATCGCTTCCTCGGCCTGACCGTCGGCGTCATCGTCCACGGCCTCGACGACAACCAGCGCCGCGAAGCCTATGCCTGCGACATCACCTACGGCACGAACAACGAGTTCGGCTTCGACTACCTGCGCGACAACATGAAATACGAGCTCGCGACCATGGTGCAGCGCGGGCACAACTTCGCCATCGTCGACGAAGTCGACTCGATCCTGATCGACGAGGCGCGCACGCCGCTGATCATTTCAGGCCCGCTCGACGACCGCTCCGAGCTCTACAACAAGATCGACACGTTCATTCCGCAACTGACGGAAGAAGACTACGAGGTCGACGAGAAGCAGCGCACGGCCAACTTCACCGAGGCCGGCAACGTCAAGCTCGAGCAGATCCTGCGCGAGGCCGGAATCCTCAAGGGCGACTCGCTCTACGACGTCGAGAACGTCACCGTCGTCCACCACATCCAGCAGGCGCTGCGCGCCCACCGCCTGTTCGAGCGCGACAAGGACTACATCGTCAAGAACGGCGAAGTCGTCATCATCGACGAATTCACCGGCCGCATGATGCCGGGGCGCCGCTTCTCGGAAGGACTGCACCAGGCGCTGGAAGCCAAGGAGCACCAGCCGATCCAGCCCGAGAACCAGACGCTGGCCTCGATCACCTTCCAGAACTACTTCCGCATGTACGACAAGCTGGCCGGCATGACCGGCACGGCGCAGACCGAGGCGGAGGAATTCGGCGACATCTACGGCCTCGACGTGGTCGAGGTGCCGACCAACCGGCCGATGGTGCGCATCGACGACGACGACGAGGTCTATCGCTCGGCCGACGAGAAGTACAAGGCGATCGTCAAGCTGATCCGCGAGTGCCGCGAGCGCGGCCAGCCGATCCTCGTCGGGACGACGTCGATCGCCAAATCCGAACTGCTTTCCGAACTGCTCGGCAAGGCGAAGATCCCGCACCAGGTGCTGAACGCGCGCTACCACGAGCAGGAGGCCTACATCGTCGCCCAGGCCGGCGTGCCGGGCGCGGTGACCATCGCCACCAACATGGCCGGCCGCGGCACCGACATCCAGCTCGGCGGCAATCTCGACATGCGCGTCCAGCAGGAGCTCGCCAACATTCCCGAAGGCGACGAGCGCGAGCAGAAGATCGCCGCAATCCGCGCCGAGATCGCCAAGCTGAAGGAAGCGGCGCTGGCCGCCGGCGGGCTCTACGTGCTCGGCACCGAGCGCCACGAAAGCCGGCGCATCGACAACCAGCTCCGCGGCCGCTCCGGCCGCCAGGGCGACCCCGGCCACTCCAAGTTCTTCCTGTCGCTGCAGGACGACCTCATGCGCATCTTCGGCTCGGAGCGCATGGACGGCATGCTGCAGAAGCTCGGCCTCAAGGAAGACGAGGCGATCGTCCACCCGTGGATCAACCGGGCGCTGGAGAAGGCGCAGCAGAAGGTCGAGGCGCGCAACTTCGACATCCGCAAGAACCTGCTCAAGTACGACGACGTGATGAACGACCAGCGGCGCGTGATCTTCGAGCAGCGCATCGACCTGATGGGCCAGGCCGACGTCAGCGAGACCGTCGCCGACATGCGGAGCGAGCTGATCGATTCGCTGATCGCCAAGCACATCCCCGAGAAGGCGTACCCCGAGCAGTGGGACGTCGCCGGCCTCAAGGAAGACATCCGCACGACGCTGAACCTCGACGTGCCGGTCGACGCCTGGGCGAAGGAAGAAGGCATCGCCGACGACGAGGTGCGCGAGCGCCTGACCCGGGTCGCCGACGAGGCGGCCGCGGCGCGCACCGCCCGCTTCTCGCCCGAGATCATGCGCCAGGTCGAGAAGGCGGTGCTGCTCCAGACGCTGGACCACCTGTGGCGCGAGCACCTGGTGACGCTCGATCACCTGCGCCAGGTGATCGGCTTCCGCGGCTACGCCCAGCGTGACCCGCTGAACGAGTACAAGACGGAATCCTTCGAACTTTTCCAGGGCATGCTGACGCGGCTGCGCGAAGCGGTGACGACGCAGATCATGCGCGTCGAGCTGGTGCAGCGTCCGCCGCCGCTGGCGCCGGACGGCGACCTCCAGTCGCTCGAAGCGACGCACATCGATCCGGACACCGGCGAGAACGAAGCTGCCGACCAGGCGGCCGGCAACGGCGCGGCGTTCGGGCGTGCGCTCCGCGGCAACACGGCGCGCAGCAACGGCGGCCTGACCGCCGTCGCGGCGAGCGCGGGGGCGGCGGCTTCCGGCGAGATCGACCCCAACAATCCCGCGACCTGGGGCAAGGTGCAGCGCAACGCCCCCTGCCCATGCGGATCGGGAAAGAAGTACAAGCACTGCCACGGCCGGCTGGCTTAGGGCGACACCGACCCGTGGCGGTCTGACAGAAACGAGCGCGCCTTCGGGCGCGCTTTTGGTTTTGCGGGCGTGCCGCCTAGCCCGACTTGTTGGGGGCAGCGCACTCGGGCGAGGTGTCGCCCGGCCAGCAGAAGTCTTTCTTGACGAAAGTGCCAACCGGCGGGCTCGCGGGCGTCATGTCGGGCTTGATGGTGGCCCCTGCCGGCGCCGAGACGGTCGTAACGCCGGGACGCAGCCGCGGCGTGGGCACGGCGGCAGATGCCGCCGTCGGCGGCGTGGTGGCCGTCGATCCCGCGGTGACCACCGCCTTGGTTGCCGCGACGCTCGTCGAGGCCTGAGCTCTTGCGGAGGCCCCACCGAACATGCGGCTGAACAGCGACGGCTGCGCGGCACGTGTCGCCGCCGCTTCCTGATCCTTCACCGCCTGCTCGGCGGCGGCCGCGGCCTTGGCCGTCGCCGCCTGCTGCTCGGCCTGGAGCGCCGCGACGTCGGCGGCATAGGCGGCGTCATCGGTCGCTTTCTTCTGGGCCAGCGCCTGGGCCAGTGCGTCGGGCACCGTGTACTGCGGGCACGGCTGATCGGGATCGAAGACCGGGCCGGAATCGGCGTTGAACACGTAGTGCCTGTCGCAGACGTCGGTCTTCGGCGGCCGGTGCGTCAGGTCGAAGGTATCGGAGGCGACCTTGAGCATCTGCCAGAACGGCATGTTCGGGTCGTCGTGGTGCTTGGCGAGATTTTCCGGCGTCATGCGGAAGGGGAACGCCTGGATCTGGAACGCGGTCTGGCCGCCGCGGAAGGCATCGCGGGCGAGCGCGAACAGTTCGCCGGCGTCGGGATCGGTCATCGAGTAGCACCCGGCCGATGAGCAGGCGCCGTGCACCATGAGATTGGAACCGGTCCGCCCGAGGGAGCGATCGTAGGAATTCGGGTAGCCGATGTTGAACGACAGGTAGTAGTGCGACGCCGGGTTCATCTGCGCCGGCGTTACCGTGTAGATGCCCTCGGGCGCCTGGCGGTCGCCCTCCACCTTCTTCGGCCCGAGCGCCCCCGACCACTTGCAGATCTGGTAGGTCTTGAGCAGCGCGTAGTCGCCGCTGCGCGTCTGCTTCCAGACCTCGAACTCAGAGCTTT
>DASZQY010000133.1:0-7440 GCA_035549395.1 Bauldia sp. | reverse complement strand
CTCCGACCGCGACTTCGCCGTCGAGGCGCTCGCCGCCGCGAGCCTGTGCGCCGTGCATCTGTCGCGGCTGGCCGAGGAGATCGTGATCTGGTCGTCGGCGCAGTTCGGCTTCGTGCGGCTCTCCGACAGGTTCACCACCGGCTCCTCGATCATGCCGCAGAAGCGCAATCCCGATGCGGCCGAGCTGGTGCGCGCCAAGAGCGGCCGCATCGTCGGCGCGCTGACCGGGCTGCTCGTCGTGCTCAAGGGATTGCCGCTCGCCTACGCCAAGGACATGCAGGAGGACAAGGAGCCGCTCTTCGACGCCTTCGCCTCCCTGTCACTGGCAATCGCCGCGATGAGCGGCATGGTGCGCGACATGACACCGAACGAGCGCGTGATGCTGAAGGCGGCGGGCGCCGGCTACTCCACCGCGACCGATCTCGCTGACTGGCTGGTGCGCGTGCTTGGCCTGCCCTTCCGCCAGGCCCATGAGGTCAGCGGGCGCATCGTCGCCGCTGCCGAAGCCCAGGGTGTGACGCTGGAGAAGCTGCCGCTGGAGGCGATGCAGGCGGTCGAGCCGCGTATCGGCGTCGAAATCTACGCCGTGCTCGGGCCGCGCCAGTCGGTGAAGAGCCGGACCAGCTTCGGCGGCACCGCGCCGGTCAACGTTCGCCGCGCGGCCCGCCGCTGGCTGAAGAAGCTCGCCGCCGGCGCGCCGACCAAGGGCGCCTGACGGCAAGAAACGGGCTTTTCCCCCTGCCCTGTAATGGTATGGTGCGCGCGGCCGCCGCCGGCGGCTGCCGGCTTCATTTCGGGGGTGCCGCCGTGGCCCGCGTCGAACGTCGCTTCCTTTCCACGCTGATCGTGCTTGCACTGGTCGCGGTCGCCGCGTCCGCCTGCGGGCGCAAGGGACCGCTCGATCCGCCGGCCGCCGCTTTGACCCCAAGCGACGCGACCACGGCAACCGCGCCCGCCGACGACGGCACGACGAAGAAACCGAACAAGCCGTTCGTCCTCGACCCGCTGATCAAATAGCCCGCGGCTGAAGCCCGTGAACCATTTCCAATACCATGCCGGCGTCCTCCACGCCGAGGACGTGCCCCTGCCCGAAATCGCCGCCGCAGTGGGCACGCCGTTCTATTGCTATTCGACCGCGACGCTGACCCGCCACTACCGCGTCTTCACCGAGGCGCTGGCCGGACTCGACGTGCTCGTCTGCTACGCCATGAAGGCGAACTCGAACCAGTCGGTGATCGCGACCCTGGTGAAGGAAGGCGCCGGCGTCGACGTCGTCTCCGAGGGCGAGCTGCGCCGCGCACTGGCCGCCGGGGCGCGCCCCGACCGGATCGTCTTTTCGGGCGTCGGCAAGACGGCGCGCGAGATCGCCTTCGCCCTCGACACCGGCATCCTCTGCTTCAACGTCGAGTCGGAGCCGGAACTGGAGCGCATTTCCGAGATCGCGACCTCCATCGAACGGACCGCGGCGATCGCGCTGCGCATCAACCCCGACGTGGACGCCCGCACCCACCACAAGATCACCACCGGCAAGGCCGAGAACAAGTTCGGCATCCCCTACGAGCGGGCCCGTGAAATCTATGCCCGCGCCGCCCGCCTCCCCGGCATCAGGGTGAGCGGCGTCGACATGCACATCGGCAGCCAGATCACCGATCTGGCGCCTTTCGACACGGCTTACGGCCTGCTCGCCGACCTGGTGCGCGACCTGCTCGCCGACGGCCACGCCATCGACCACATCGATGCCGGTGGCGGCCTCGGCATCCCTTACCGGCTGGACGATCCGCCGCCGCCCGATCCCCGCGCCTATGGTGAAATCGTCCGTCGCCGCCTTGGCAATCTCGGCGCCCGCATCATGTTCGAGCCTGGCCGCCTTTTCGTCGGCAACGCCGGGATTCTGGTTTCCGAAATCCAGTACGTGAAGCACGGCGAGGCCAAGAATTTCGTCATTCTCGACGCCGGGATGAACGATCTCATCCGCCCGACGCTCTATGAAGCCTGGCACGACATCCGTCCGGTCGAGAAGGCCGAGAACGGCCACGAGACGATGGTCGCGGACGTCGTCGGCGGCATCTGCGAGACCGGCGACTATCTCGCGCTCGGGCGCCGGCTGCCGGTCATGAAGGCGGGCGATCTCGTGGCGATCATGACGGCTGGCGCTTACGGTGCCGTCCAGTCCTCGACCTACAACTCCAAGCCGCTGGCTGCCGAAGTGCTCGTCAACGGCGCGGAATGGGCGGTCGTCCGCCATCGCCAGACGTACGAGGAACTCATCGGCCTCGATCGCGCCGCGCCCTGGCTCGCCTGAACATTCGCCTCGCTCCGGCCTCGCTTTGCTTCGACACTGTGCTAGCTTCCCCATGAGACGGGGGCGCGAACGGATTCCGTATGACCGATTCCGCCGATTTGCGGCCAGGCATCGCTGACGGTGCGGCCACCGAGGTTGAGGCGCAGGCGCGCATCGCGCGCGCCGTCAGCCGCGCCCGCCTCGGCCTGGTCTGGGAATCGGTCTGGCCCCTCTTCGCGCCGTTCCTCGGCCTTGCCGCCCTGTTTGCCGCCGTTTCGTGGCTGGGAGTGTGGCGCCTGGTCTCCGATCCCGCGCGCCTCGCCATACTCGCCGCCTTCGCGGCGGCCCTCGTCTTCTTCCTGGCGCGTGCCCTCCGCTTCCGGCCGCCGAGCCGCGCCGCCGCCTTCTCGCGGGTCGAGCACGCCACCGGCGTCGAGCATCGCCCGGCGACCTCGCTCAGCGACAGCATCGCCAACGGCGGTGACCCGGCGACCGAGGCCCTGTGGCTGGCGCACCGCCGCCGCCTGCTCGCCGCGATGGAACGCCTGCGCTCCGGCTTTCCCGCGCCGCGGTTGGCCGCACGCGACCCGCTGGCATTGCGCTTCCTCGTCGCGCTGCTTTTCGTTGTCGGCTTCGTCGTCGCCGGTGACGAGCACGGCGAGCGGCTGGCCGAAGCCTTCCGCGGCGGCGAGCCGCCGGCGGCGACCGTCGCCCGCATCGACGCCTGGGTAACGCCGCCGGCCTATACGGGCCGGCCGCCGATCTTCCTCACCGGCGATGCCGCCAAGCCCAATGGCACCGAATATTCCGTACCGACCGGCAGCGTCGTGACGGTGCGCACCGGCGGCGCCCACGACCTCGCCGTCACCGAGACCACGCCCGCCGGCGCGACGCCGATCGCACCGACCGCGCCGACGGCGACGGCAGCCAGCGCCGATGGCTCAGTGCCGCCGCTCGAACACCAGGCCAAGCTGACTGCCGCGACCGCGATCGCCGTGCAGAAGGGTGGCCACGACGTGCTGGCATGGCGTTTCCAGGTCGTCCCCGACAACCCGCCATCGATCGCGCTCGCTGGCGATCCGCGGGTGGCCGAGAGCGGCGCCCTCCATCTGACCTACACGTTGAGCGACGACTACGGCGTGATCTCCGCCTATGGCGAGTTTGCGCCGCTCTCCGGAACCAGCGGTGGCGCCGCCCGCCCACTGTACAAGGCGCCACAGCTCGCCCTTTCGCTGCCGCAGCTTCGTACCCGCGACGGCACGGGTGACACCACCCGCGACTTGACCTCCCATCCCTGGGCGGGAGCGCGCGTGAAGCTGACGCTGGTGGCCCGCGACGAGGCCGGGCAGGAAGGACGGAGCGCGCCCGTCGAGCTGACGCTGCCGACGCGCGTGTTCACCAACCCGATCGCCAAGGCGATCGTCGAGCAGCGCGCCAGGCTGGCGCTCGACGCCAATGCGCGGCCGGTGGTCGCCGACGCGCTCGACGCGATCACCATGGTGCCCGACAGGCTGCCGTCGATGGCGACGTACCTGACGATCCGCAGCGCCTATCACCGGCTGCTCGATGCGCGCAGCGACGACGACCTGCGTGGCGTCGTCGACTATCTGTGGACGATCGCGCTCGGTCTCGAGAACGGCGACATGTCGCTCGCCGCCGATCAGTTGCGCGCCGCGCAGGACGCCCTGAACCAGGCGCTCCAGAACAACGCCTCCGACGACGAGATCGCCAAGCTGACCCAGCAGCTCCGCGACGCGCTGCAGAAATTCCTGCAGGCTCTGGCGCAGCAGGCCCAGCAGAGCCCGATGGCGCAGCTGCCGCCCAACGCCAATGTCCAGACGCTGACCGAGCAGCAGCTCGAGCGCATGCTCGATCAGATCCAGAACCTGGCGCAGACGGGCGCCAGGGACGCGGCGCGCCAGCTGCTGAGCCAGCTTCAGAACATGCTGGAGAATCTGCAGGCCGGCATGCCGCAGCCCGGAGATCAGGGCCAGCAGCAGGCGATGCAGCAGCTGAACCAGCTCGGCGACATGATCCGCCGCCAGGAGCAGCTGATGAACCAGACGTTCGGTGCCGAGCGCAGCACCAATCCCGACGGCTCGCCGATGACCAACGAGCAGTTCCAGCAGATGCTGAAGGACCTGCAGTCGCAGCAGCAGGCCCTTAACGACGAATTCAACAAGCTGATGCAGGAAATGCAGGGTCAGGGCACCGGAAACGGCAAGCTTGGCCAGGCCGGCGAGGCGATGGGGCGGGCCGAGCAGGCGCTCGGCGCCGGCCGCGCCGGGAGTGCCGTAAACGAGCAGAGCTCGGCCCTCGATGCGCTGCGCCAAGGGGCGCAGAGTCTCGCCCAGCAGCTCGCCAACGGCCAGGGCAACGGCCCCGGCAATGGCATGCCCGGTCAGGGAACGCGTGGCTTCACGAACAATTCGCCGGGAACCGATCCTCTCGGGCGTCCCCAGCGCTCGACCGGCGCCGACCTCGGTTCGACCGTCAAGGTTCCCGACGAGATCGATACCCAGCGCGCCCGCGAGATCCTCGACGCGATCCGCCAGCGTCTCGGCGCCAGCGGGTTGCCCGCGCTTGAGCGCGACTACCTCGAACGCCTGCTCGAGCCTTTCTAGCCGGCGTTTCCTCGACCACCGCCACGTAGGGCAGCTCGCGGAAGGCATGGGCGACGTCCATGCCGTAGCCGACCACGAAGAGGTCGGGAACGATGAAGCCGACATGATCGGCCTTGAACGGCTGTGCCAGCTTGCCCGGCTTCTCCAGCAGCACGGCGACACCGACGCGGCGCGCGCCCCGTTTCAGCATCAGCTTCTTGGCGAAGGCGAGCGTGCGGCCGGATTCCAGGATGTCGTCGATGATGAGCACGTCGCGGCCACCGACGTCGCTCTCCACGTCCCGCGCCAGCCGGACCTTGCCGGAAGAGACGGTGCCCGTGTTGTAGGAGGACAGCGAGATGAACTCGACCTCGGGCGCCAGCCCGACGTCGTGCAGCGCGCGGATCAGATCGGCGGCGAAGACGAAGCTGCCCTTGAGGATCGACACGACCAGGAGGTCGCGATAGCCGGCGGCGGCGATTTCCTTCGCCAGCGCCTTGTTACGCGTGGCGATCGTCCCGGCATCGAACAGAACGCGAAGGCTGCGCCCGCGGACCTTCGGCATCAGGCGCCTTCGCGGGCAGCGAGATTGAGGGTCACGTTGGCGGCATCGGGCGGCGGCGCCGCGAGCGCGCTGCGGAAACCAACCGATCCACCCGGCGCCAGGCCGTCGACCGCAGGCTCGACCAGCCACGACGTGACGGCATCGCCGGACGAGGAACGCAGCGTGATGCGGATGGCCGGCAGGCTGACCGAGCTCGCGCCGTGGTTGACGATTGTCCCCTCGACCAGCAGGGCGTCCGATCCTCGCAACTGCACCGTTTGGCTCTTCACGTCCTTGAACTCGAGCATCGCCACTTCCGCCGGCAGGCCGCGGGCGTGGGGCAGGGCGGCCATGATCGGTGCACGCAATATAACGCCGGCGGCGACGGCGCCAGCGACGGCAGCGAGAATCTTGGGCCAGCGTGGCGTCCGGCGGGAGGGTGCGGCGGCTGCCCGCGCAGCCGCTTTTGGCTTTGGCGCGAACCCCGGACCGACGTGGTCGATGACCAGGGCATCCCCGGCGGCATCGGCTTCGGTCATGCGCCGCACGGCGGGAATCCGCGCGTAGGGGTCCTCATCGAGTACCCGGGCCAGCCAGCGCGTGCCGCAGGCGGCACAGCGCACCATGCGGCCGGCGGCGCCGATTTCCTCGTCCGCCAGCGGCACGATCGTCGCGCAATGGGGGCAGCGCACCGTCATCGGAGAGGAGGATCGCCCGTTGGACGCCAAAGGTTCCGCCCACCCTAGGCAAAGATGGTTAACGGCTTGGAAACCTCCGTCTGGCGGAGTGGGGCCGGCCCTGCCCTTGCCTTGATCGCGTGATGATCGTTAACAGGGCTGCTCGGCAGGGCCGGGCATCGGGACTGGCGGGGACGTGAGGCAGGTATCTTGATCCGCTTCGAGAACGTCGGGCTGCGCTATGGCGTTGGCCCGGAGGTCTTGCGCGACCTGACTTTCGACATCCTGCCGAAGTCGTTCCAGTTCCTGACCGGGCCATCCGGCGCCGGCAAGACCTCGCTCATCCGCCTGATGTTTCTGGCGCTCCGCCCGACGCGCGGCCTGATCTCGATCTTCGGCCGCGAGGTGTCGAGCCTGAGCAAACCGGAGCTGCCGGCGCTTCACCGCCGTATCGGCGTCGTGTTTCAGGATTTCCGCCTGCTCGACCACCTGACGACCTTCGAGAACGTCGCGCTCCCCTTCCGCGTGCTCGGCCGCGAGGAGCCGAGCTACCGGGCCGACGTCATCGACCTCCTGCGCTGGGTCGGTCTCGGCGACCGGGTCCACGCCTTCCCCCCGGTGCTCTCGGGTGGCGAGAAGCAGCGCGCCGCCATCGCCCGCGCGCTCATCACGCGGCCCGAGCTCCTGCTCGCCGACGAGCCGACCGGCAACGTCGACCCGCCGCTCGCCAAGCGGCTGATGCGCCTGTTCATCGAGCTGAACAAGCTCGGCACGTCGGTGATCATCGCCACTCACGACATCGGGCTGATGAACCAGTTCGAGGCGCGGCGCCTCGTTCTCGAGGAAGGGCGGCTCACGATCTATGACTGACGCCGACCTCGCCCATAAGATCCAGGTGGCAAGCTTCCGCCGCCAGACCCGCCAGGCGACCAGCCGGCCGAACCAGCTTGTGCCGTCGAACACGGTCGCCGGCAACGCGCTCACCGTCGTCATCGCGATCATGAGCTTCCTCGCCTGTCTGACGCTGGGCGCCGTCACGCTGGTCCGCGACGCCTCGCGTGACTGGCAACTCGACATCCAGCGCGAGGTCACGATCCAGGTGAAGCCCATCGACGGCGTGGACACCGACGCCGCCACCAGCCAGGCGGCCGACATCGCGCGCCGGACGGCCGGCGTATCGGGCGTCCAGGTGCTGTCCGTCGCCGACGACGCCAAGCTGCTGGAGCCGTTCCTGGGCACCGGCTTCGATGCCTCAGACCTGCCCGTGCCACGGCTGATCGCCGTGCATCTCACCGATCCGAACTCGGCCGATCTCGGCGATCTCGGCGCGCGGCT
>DASZQY010000132.1:0-6729 GCA_035549395.1 Bauldia sp. | reverse complement strand
CACGCCATCGAGCAACGAATCGATGCGCGTTCCGTAGGAGCGGGCATAGCGGGAGACGAGCGGCGCCGGCAGGAAGGCATAGCGGCGCTTTGCCTCTTCCGCCCAATTCTCGAACGTGCCGCCGATGTCGCCGCCCGGAAGCGTCGAGTGGCCTGTCCAGCGCTTCGTCATGGTCGGGAAGAAGCGTTCGAACCTGTTCACCGCCTCCTCGGACAAGTGGCGGAACGTCGTGAGCTTGCCGCCGAACACGTTGAGCAGCGGGGGCTGTCCCGCCGGGTGATCCATCTCCAGCACGTAGTCGCGGCTGGCGGCCTGCGCCTTGCCGCTGCCGTCGTCCTGCAGCGGACGCACGCCGGCATAGGTCCAGCGGATCGAGGCGCGATCGATCGGCAGCTCCAGATATTCGCCGACGGCGCCAATCAGGTAGTCAGTCTCGGCGGCGCTGATGACAGCCGCCGAGGGATCGCCTTTGTAGTCCTCGTCGGTGGTGCCGATGAGCGTGAACTCGCCCTGGTAGGGGATGGCGAAGCACACTCGCCCGTCGCCATTCTGGAAGGTATAGGCGCGGTCGTGCGCGAACAGGCGGTCAACGACGATGTGGCTGCCTTTGACGAGGCGCACGCCGGTGGGCGTGTTCGTGCGGATGACGCCGGAGATGGTCTCGGCGACCCATGGGCCAGCGGCATTGACGAGAGCGCGCGCGGCGATCGTTTCGTAGTGCGTGGCGCCTCGCCCGTCGTTCAGGGTCAGACGCCAGAGCTCGCCATCGCGAACGGCGGAGAGGCATTTTGTGCGCGGGCGAATCTCGGCGCCGCGATCGGCGGCGTCGCGGGCGTTCAGCACGACCAGACGCGCGTCGTCTACCGAACAATCGGAATACTCGAAGGCGCGGGTAAAGGACGACTTCAGCCCCCTGCCGGCAACGTCGCTGCGCAGGTCCAGCGTGCGGGTGCCCGGCAGGGTGCGTCGGCCAAACGCGAGGTTGTCGTAGAGAAACAAGCCGAGGCGAATGACCGGCCACGGGCGCAGCCCCGAATGGTAAGGCAGCACGAAACGCAGCGGATGGATGATATGAGGCGCGAGCTTGAGCAACACCTCGCGCTCGACCAGCGATTCGTGCACCAGGCGGAAGTCGTATTGCTCGAGGTAGCGCAGGCCGCCGTGGATGAGCTTGGACGACGCCGACGAGGTCGCACCGCCGAGATCGCCCTGCTCGCAGAGGAAGACCGACAGGCCGCGTCCCGCTGCGTCGCGGGCAATCCCACAGCCGTTAACACCGCCGCCGATGATGGCGAGATCGAATACCTGATCGGGCATTCCACTCCCCTGCGAGGGCGCCAGCGATAACCCAACTCGGCGCGTCGTGAAAGCATGTTGGAGCCGCACGCTCATGATCGGATTTTGCTATTGTCCGGCGCAACCAAAGAGGGCCGGATCAGCGATGGACACCAATCCGTTCGTGGTTCTTTCCTACGTCAGCGGCCCGGCGCTGCTGACCAACGCCACCTCGCTGCTGCTGCTCAGCACGACCAACCGCTTCGCGCGAACCATCGACCGCTCGCGTTCGCTCACCGCCGCCCTGAACCAGGCGCCGAGCGGCCGTGACAACACGACCGAGGCCGAAGAATTGCGTATCGTCGGGCGACGCATCCGCCTGATCGGCACAGCGATCGCTGCGTTCTACCTGGCGGCGGCGATGTTTGCGCTGGCGACGGTCATGTCGATCCTCGGCGCGGTGATCGCGGAGGAAACCGGCGCGGCAACCCTGCTCGACGCGATCGTCGTCTCGGCGGTCGCTCTGGGCGGACTCGGGTTTGCGGCCTTCGTGGCGGCTGCTCTGGCGCTGGTCATCGAAGCGCGGCTCGCCATCCGGGCGCTGGCGCGGGAATCGGCAGCCGCCGTCGCGGCGATGGAGCAGGCATTGGGCGGCAGCGGGGCGTGAGGCGATGGTGAGGCCGAACGCGGTCGTGCTGTGCACGGACGCCACGCTGTTTCCGGTTGCGATGTTCGTGGCGCAGCGACTGGCGGCGCTGAAGGCGCGCGACGACACCGACATCATCGTCTTCGCTTCATCGGCGGATAATGTGGCAAGCGTAGTCAACGCCGGGCTGCCGTTCGAAGTGCGGCTGGCCGAGCGGCCTGCCGGGCTCGCACCGGGCCTGATGCGCGAGGCGACCTTCCTGCGCTTCTTCGCGCTGGAGACACTCACCGAGAGGCGCCGCGTGCTCTACCTGGACACCGACGTCTATCCGGAAAACGCCGCCCTCTTCGCGCTGTTCGATCTTGCGATGAGCGGACGTGCGCTTGCCGCCGTGCGCGACCTGGTGATCGCGCATGCCCCCGACGCAAGCGAGCGGAGCGCGACGGTCGGCGGCGACAGCCGGCTCTATTTCAACGCAGGCGTGCTGCTCATCGACATCGTGGCCTACCGTCGACAGGAACTCTACGCAAAGGTCGTGCGGTTTCTCGGACGGCAACGGACCGCGCCGCGCTTCTTCGATCAATCGGCCCTCAACGCCATTCTGCGTGGCGACTGGGTCGAGCTCTCGCCATCATTCAACATGATGGTCGCGCTGTGGCGTTCGGCGTTGCGCCGCGTGTTCGATCCGGTCGTCGTGCACTTTGCCGGGACGCTGAAGCCGTGGATGGGACCGCGCTTCGCCATCGACCATCCGGCGCGGCAGGAAATCGAGGCGTATCTGCTGAACTCGCCGTGGAAGGCGTTCCTGGCGCAGCAGTTCGGGCTGAGAGATGCGCTGGCGCTGGTCGGCGGCGGATTGCGACAAGCCCCGACCGGAAGTAGCGCCGACCTCAACTTCGACAGCGATTTCATCGGCCGGCCGGCATTTCTGCGACATCTGCGCCATACCGAATTTGCCGATGTGCAGCAGGGCATCACGACGCCACACTGGGAATACTTCCCGCCGGCCTAAATGCCGGCGTAACGCGTCACAACGACGAGGACGAACAGGGACATGCGTTTTGCGACTCTGGCGGTGGACGGAAGCGAACAGGCCGCCGTGCTTGTTAATGAACGGTGGGTACCACTCAACGCCATCGACGCGCGCCTGTCTGGCGACCTCATGGCACTGATCGCCAGCGAACCCGACGGCGCGGCGCTGAGCGATATCGGCCGGCGCGCGGTCGACATCCGCCCGGCGATCCCGATCGAAGCGGCTGCTTATCGTCCGCCATACCGGCATCCGCGCAAGATCTGGGGCATTGGCCTGAACTACGGTGATCATGCCGCTGACCTGGCCGAGAAGACACCAGAGCAGCCCGCATCATTCATCAAGGCCGACCACACCATCATCGGGCCAGGGGACGACATCGTGATTCCCCGCCAGAGCGAGAGAACCACGGCGGAAGCCGAGCTCGGGCTGATCTTCGGCAAGGTCTCGCAGTCGGTTCCGGCGGCGCGTGCGCTGGACGCCCTCTTCGGCGTCTGTGTCATTCTCGACCAGACGGCGGAAGACATACTGCGCATCAACCCGCGCTACCTGACACGGGCGAAGAACTTCCCCGGCTTCTTCTCCTTCGGCCCGGAGGTCGTAACGATGGACGAGTTCCTGTCCGATCAGGAGATCCAGGACGTCGTCGTCGCGACCTTCGTCGACGGCGTCGAAGTGCGCCGGAACACCATCGGCAACATGACGCACGGCCCGGCGGAGCTGGTGCGCTTCCATACCGACATGATGCCCTTCTTTCCCGGCGACATCATTTCGAGCGGAACGCCGGGCGCCGGCCTCCTGCACGACGGTGCCGTCGCCAAGGCAACGGTGTCGGGGCTGGCACCGCTGGTCAATCCGGCGCGCAAGGAACGAGGCTGATCCCTTAGGGGATGGACCAGGCGACTGCCGCGGGAGGTCGAAAAGATGGTGCCCAGGGGCGGAATTGAACCACCGACACTGCGATTTTCAGTCGCATGCTCTACCAACTGAGCTACCTGGGCCCCGCCGGCTGAAAACAGCCGGAAAAGCGTCGCGGGGTTATATTGAACGAGCCGCCGGCTGTCCAGTTTGTCCGGCTGCCTGTCCGGCTCGATCTTTTGTCCCGGGCTCAGCCTGACGCAGGCGCCGCCAGGACGGCGTCAATCCATCGGGAAATGGTGTCCGCCAGTCCGGCCATCACGTCGGCGTCTGTCCGGCCGGAGGATTTGGGGACATGGAAGCTGTGGTTTGCGCCGTCGACCCAGTGCAGGGTCGCGCGCTTTCCCAGGCGCCGGACGACGGGCCGGAGCAGGTCCGGACTGGCGAAGTCGTCGTTGGTGCCCTGAAGGAACAGCATCGGCACGGCAACGTCCTTGAGATGGGCGGCGCGGGTGTCGGCAGGAGCGCCGGGCGGATGCAACGGAAAGCCCAGGAAAACCAGGCCGCGGACGGCAAGGCGGACATGGGCCTCGGCATTGGAGGTCATGCGGCCGCCGAACGACTTGCCGCCGGCGAAAATCGGCAAGGCGGGCAAGAGCTTATGGGCCTCGGCGACGGCCGCAGCCACGGCCGCCTCCGCGACTTCCGGACGGTCCGGACGGCGACCCTTCTTTTCCATGTAAGGAAACTGGTAGCGGAGTACCGCAATTCCGTGTCCGGACAGCAGGGCGGACATCTTCGCCAGGAAGGGATGGGCCATGCCGGCGCCCGCGCCGTGGGCCAAAACATAGACCGCGCGGGCGCCCTTCGGGGCGGACAGCAGGCCGGACACGGCCTGTCCGTCCGGAAGGGAAATGGTGATCGGCTCGGCGTCAGCCTTCGTCGTTGCCATCATCGGCCTTCCGGGCGGCGGCACCGGGGATAGCGTAGCGGCCGGTGAGCCAGCGCCCGAGATCCTCGTCGGCACAGCGTTTCGAACAGAACGGGTGATACTGGCGCACGGTAGGCTTGCCGCAGATCGCGCACTTGCGCGGGCGGTAGAGCCCGACGACGTTGTCCCTGGCCTTGTCTTTGGCTGGAGGCATGACCGTCAGGTAGCGCTCAGCCAGTTGAAGTGAACCGGGTACCCCTCCCCCGTGAGCAGGGTCATCGTCTCGTAGAGCGGCAGGCCGACGACATTGGAATAGGACCCGCTGAGCTTGACGACGAAGCCGCCGGCCAGCCCCTGCACGGCGTAGCCGCCCGCCTTGCCGCGCCACTCGCCGGAAGCGAGATAGGCCTCCATGTCCTCACGCGACAGGCGCTTGAAGCGGACGCGGGTCTCGACCAGGCGCTTGCGCACATGCCCCCTGGCGTTGGCGAAGGCGATGCCGGTGTAGACGCGGTGCGAGCGGCCGGAAAGCTGGCGCAGGCACGCCGCCGCTTCCTCGATGCGCTCGGCGTTGGGCAGGATGCGGCGGCCGACGGCAACCACCGTATCGGCGGCGAGAAAGAGCGCGCCCGCGAGTTCCGGCTCGTCCTTCGCCAGATCGCGCGCCCAGGCCAGCTTCTCGGCGGACAGGCGGCTGGCGAGATTGCGCGGCAGCTCGTTCTTCTTCGGCGTTTCATCGACCGAAGCCGGCATGATGCGATCGGGCTCGATGCCGATCTGACCGAGAAGGGCGAGACGGCGCGGCGAACCGGAAGCGAGGACGAGTTTCAGGCGACCGGCCATGCGGGCCTTGCTGGTTGAACCGCCGGCGGACCGGCGGGACGGCTCACTTGAAGCGGTAGGTGACGCGACCCTTGGTGAGATCGTACGGCGTCATCTCGACCAAGACCTTGTCGCCGGCGAGAACGCGGATGCGGTTCTTGCGCATGCGGCCGGCCGTGTGGGCGATGATCTCGTGACCGTTCTCAAGCTTCACGCGGAAAGTGGCGTTCGGCAGAAGTTCCGAGACGACGCCGGGCAGTTCGATGATTTCTTCTTTAGCCATTCGTATCCTTGGAGGGCACCCCCCAGAAAAGTGCGCGGGAAACTAGCGGATTACGCCCGGAAAGGAAACCTTTCAGCGGCGATTAAGACGGATGGCGACGGAGCGGGCGTGGGCCGCCAAACCCTCGGTTTCCGCCAGGGTAAGCGCGGCCGGGGCGAGCGCCGCCAACTGGTCGGGGCCGAGTTTCAGGAGCGTGGTGCGCTTCAGGAAGTCAAGGACCGACAGGCCCGACGAGAAGCGGGCCGACCGGGCGGTGGGCAGCACGTGGTTCGGCCCGCCGACATAATCGCCAATCACTTCGGGCGTGTGGCGGCCGAGGAACACGGCACCGGCGTTGCGGACGCGGGTCAACAGCGCCTCCGGATCGGCAACGGCAAGCTCAAGGTGCTCGGGCGCGACGCGGTTGGCGAGATCCACGGCAACGGACAGGGAACCGACCACGATGATCGCGCCAAAGTCGCGCCAGCTCGCAAACGCCGTCTCGCCGCGGGGCAGCGACGTGAGCTGCCGCTCAACGGCGGCGGCGACCTGATCGGCGAGCGCGGCAGAGTCGGTGATGAGGATGGCCTGCGCGGCAGAATCGTGTTCCGCCTGGGCGAGCAGATCGGAGGCGATCCAGTCCGGATCGTTCCCGGCGTCGGCAATGACCAGCACCTCCGACGGGCCGGCGATGAGGTCGATACCGACGGTGCCGAAGACATGGCGCTTGGCGGCGGCGACGTAGGCGTTGCCCGGGCCCATGATCTTGGCGACCGGGGCAATCGTCTCCGTGCCGTAGGCCAACGCTGCGATCGCCTGCGCGCCACCGATGCGATAAATCTCTTCGACGCCGGCGATCGAGGCGGCGAACAGGACGAGCGGATTGATCTTTCCTTCCGGGGTCG
>DASZQY010000131.1:0-1776 GCA_035549395.1 Bauldia sp. | reverse complement strand
ACCAAGACCGTTCCGTTCGTGCAGGATGGCCGCAAGGTCTATCGCTTCACCGTCCGGTGGGGCGTGGAGACCGACAGCGACGACGCCGAGGGCAAGGTCGTCGCCACGTCGGGCGTGCGTCCTGCGGCGGATGCGGTCGCCGCCGTTCTTCCTGACTTCACCGGCGAAATCATGCAGAAGCCGCCGGTCTTCTCCGCCCTCAAGATCGACGGCCAGCGCGCCTACGACCTCGCCCGCAGCGGCGAGACCGTCGAGCTGGAAGATCGTCCCGTCTCGATTCATCGCCTCATGCTGGTCGAAGCGCCGGACACCGATCACGCGGTGTTTGAGGCTGAGTGTGGCAAGGGCACCTACGTGCGCGCGCTCGCCCGCGATATCGGCCGCCGCCTCGGCTGCCTCGGCCATGTCGTGGCGCTGCGCCGCATGGTCGTTGGCCCTTTCGACGAGACCAGCATGGTGCCGCTCGCCCGCTTGATCGACGCGCGCGAAGCCGGCGACGCACAGAGCCTCGACGCGTTCCTGGCGCCGGTCGGCTTTGCGCTTGGCGAATTGCCCGAGATTGCGGTCAACCAGTCCGATGCCGCCCGCATCGGGCGCGGCCAGTCGGTGCTGATCCGCGGCCGCGATGCGCCGCTGGCGGCGCCCGCCGTCCAGGCCACGTTTGCCGGGCGCAGCCTCGCCGTCGGCGAGATTTCGGAGGGCGCGTTTCATCCCAAGCGCGTGTTCAGGGCGTAAACATCAACAAAACCAACAAGTTGGTCTGTCGCCCGTTTCCTCTGGCAATCCCCGGCTCTTTCCGCCATATTCCGCGCGCTTTCGCTGCCCCTTCTGGGCAGCGTCGGCTTTCCGCCTTCCCCAGACCGTGCTGGACGACATCCCGGCTCTGGCCGCGGGTTCGCGGTAACTCAACCCAATCGAAAAAGAAGGAACTCCGATGTCGATTACTGCCGAACGCAAGCAGGCGCTGATCAAGGAATACGCTACCGGCGCCAACGACACCGGCTCGCCGGAGGTACAGGTCGCGCTCCTCTCCGAGCGCATCTCCAACCTCACCGAGCACTTCAAGGGCCACGTCAAGGACAATCACTCCCGCCGTGGCCTGCTCAAGCTGGTCAGCCAGCGTCGCAGCCTTCTCGATTACCTCGAGAAGACCGATGGCGACCGCTACAAGAAGATCATCGATCGTCTTGGGCTGCGTCGCTGACGCAGTCGTGCCGCGTGCCGCGCAACAGTCGGCCGCGGTAATTGCCGCGCGGCGGCAATGGGGCCGTCGCACCACCGGGCAGCAGATTGGGAGCCATGGCAGGATCGCCGGATGCTTTCTTCCCCTTAAGGAAAGCCTCCCGCCGTCTTGCCCATGGCTTCGCACCGTTGCTGTCCCGCCACCGGCGTCGCATGACGCCTGAAAGGACATGCCATGTTCGACATCCAACGTGTCGAGATTGATTGGGGCGGACGCCCGCTCGTTCTGGAGACCGGCCGCATCGCCCGCCAGGCGGATGGCGCCGTGCTCGCCACCTACGGCGAGACCACGGTGCTCGCCACCGTCGTTGCCGCCAGAGAGCCGAAGCCGGGCGTGGATTTCTTCCCGCTCACCGTGAACTATCAGGAGAAGACCTTCGCCGCCGGCAAGATTCCGGGCGGTTACTTCAAGCGTGAAGGCCGGCCGAGCGAGAAGGAAATCCTGAGCTCGCGCCTCATCGACCGCCCGATCCGTCCGCTCTTCGCCGATGGCTACAAGAACGAGACGCAGGTCATCGCCACCGTGCTCTCGCA
>DASZQY010000130.1:0-2265 GCA_035549395.1 Bauldia sp. | reverse complement strand
GGGCCTCGCTCTACGCCTACGTCAGTCGCGGCGCTGTGCGCGTAGTCGCCCACCCCACTGATCCGCGTGCCCGCCTCTATGCCGCTGCCGACATCGAAGACCTGATTGCGCGCAAGGCGCGCGGCCGCCGCCCGGCGCTTGCTGCCGCTACAGCGCTGGACTGGGGCCTGCCGGTGCTGACGACCGCGATCTCGCGGATCGCCGAAGGCCACCTCCTCTATCGCGACGTGGACGCCGTCGAATTGTCCGGACACGCCAGTCTGGAGGACATCGCTTCGCTTCTGTGGCAGTGCGCGCGCAATCCATTCGCGAGCCGAGCCGGGCTGCCGGTACGCGTCGTCTCGTCCACGGGATCGCCTGTGGAGCGCGCCGTCGCGTCGCTCATCCCGCTGCTGCCACGCGACAACGCCGAAGATACGGTTCAGGCGACAGCCATCGTTCGGCGTGTCGTCGCCAGCGCGATCGGAAAGCCGGCCGGCGATCATGCGATCCACGCACAGCTGGCGGCGGCATGGGACCGTCACGACGCCGCCGACACGATCCGCCGTGCTCTGGTGCTCGCGGCGGACCATGAACTCAACGCCTCGACTTTTGCCGCTCGGGTGGCGGCGTCCACTGGCGCATCTCTTGCGGCCTCGGTCATTGCCGCGCTGGCGGCCTTCTCCGGCATCAGGCATGGCGGAGCGACCCAGGCCGCGGTGGCCGTGCTCCGCGCCGGCGGTCGTGCCGCCGTAAAGCGGCCGGCCAACCTGCCAGGCGTTCCCGGCTTCGGCCATCCGCTTTACCCGGACGGCGATCCGCGGGCTTGTGCGCTCCTCGCCGCCTGTCCTCCTTCGGCGGCGCTTCGCGCAACCATCGATCGGGCGGCGAGCCGTGCCGGGGCCGAACCCAATCTCGATTGTGCGCTAGCCTCGGTTCAGCTCACCTGCGGCCTGCCTGAAGATGCGGCGTTCTCGATCTTCATGATCGGCCGTACGGTTGGCTGGCTGGCACATGCCATCGAGCAGCAGGCCGGCGGCAAGCTGATCCGTCCGCGCGCAACCTATCCTCAGCGACACTGACTGAAGACGACAAATCCGCCGCGCGAAACCCCAACGGCTGGAATGGGCGGCCGCGCCGTGCTGATTCCGGTCGAACGGTACCCAATGGAGCGGCTGCGCCGAAGCGCCGGGCCGCTTGCCTCGCCGATAGGTTCAAAGCCATGTCCAACGCGCCGGATTTCCTGAACTTCGCCGAGGCACGCGCCATCGCACAGGCACGCCTGCCGCGCGGCATCTTCGAGTTCATCGATCGTGGCACCGAGGACGAGCGTGCGCTTGCCGACAACCGTCGCGCCTTCGATCGGGTGAAGATCAGGCCATATGTTCTGAGAAGCCGCACGTCCCGCTCGACGGCGGTGAACCTGTTCGGTCGCGAATACACCGCGCCGATCGTCGTCGCGCCGACGGCCTTCGCCGGTCTGGTGTCCTTCCGCGGCGAAATCGAGCTCGCCCGCGCCGCCGCGGCATTTGGCATTCCATTTTCCGCCGCGACCGAATCCATCACCCCGGTGAGCGATATCGCCCGCGCCAGCGCGGCCCCGGTGTGGTTCCACCTTTATCTGTGGGACAGACCGGAAATGTCTTTTGAGCTGATGCAGCGGGCCTGGGATCAGGGCAGCCGCACGCTGATCGTCACCGCCGACAACCCCGTCATGCCGAAGCGGGAGTTTAATGTCAGGAACGGATTTGATGTCCCTTTCCGCTTCTCGCCGCGCAACGTTCTCGACGTGGCGATGCATCCGCGCTGGGCGCTCGGCGTTCTTGGCCGCTACTTTGTCGCCGACGGCCCGCCCACCTTCGCGAATTATCCGGAGCGCTACCGCAAGAACCTGCTCAAACACGACACGACCGAGATGCTCGGCCTCATGCCGGACCTGAGCTGGGAGCACATGAAAGAAATCAGGAGGCGCTGGAAGGGCGAGATGATCGTCAAAGGCATCCTGCGCCAGGAGGACGCGCTCCAGGCGCGCAGCATCGGCGCCGACGGCATCGTGGTCTCGAACCACGGCGGGCGCAATCTCGACAGCGCCGTCGCACCGATCGACGTGCTGCCGGCTATCGTCGACAGCGTCGGCACTTCCATGACCGTGCTCGCGGACAGCTCGGTCCAGCGCGGCAGCGACATATTCAAGCTGCTCGCGTGCGGTGCCAAAGCCGTGATGGTCGGTCGCGCGCTGCTTTACGGCACCGCCGCAGGCGGCCAGGCCGGCGCGCTGCGGATGAT
>DASZQY010000129.1:0-5531 GCA_035549395.1 Bauldia sp. | reverse complement strand
CCGCGGCGCGAGACCTCGCTGCCGGTCACCGGAACGAGGATTTTCGGGTTGGCGGGCGTCGGGTTGCGGCTCAGCGCGCCGCGGGCCGCAACGATGCCGAGCGCGCCCGGAAAGTTGAGGGCGATGCGCGATACGCCGTCGTCGAACCCGCCGTCGGCGGCGATCGTCGGGCTGATCCCGACCACCAGGAGGTCGTAGCCCTTCTCGGCTTCCGCGGCGACGGCTTCCTCCCACGGGCGATCGTGCGCGCGTTCGATCACGTCCACCGGCGGAGTCGCCTTCGCCTCGTCGGTCGGGGCGGACTCGGCCGCCGCCTTGATCGTCTCCGTCGCCTGCGTGGCGGGCGCGGTCGGCTTCGGCGCGGCTGTCGTTGTCGTCGGCTTGGCCTTGCCGTCGGACTTCGCTTCCGCTTCCGCGGGTGCGTCCGAAGCTCGCAGCACCGTGACCGGCATGCCGCGCGGTCCGGCGAGCAGCCCGGCGAGATGGGCGGCAAGCTTGCCGGTCGGGCTGTCGTCGGCGACCACCAGTATGCGCTCCCAGCTTGCCAGGAGTTGGCGCGCCTCGACTTCCTCGCGCTCCAGCCGCCGCTGTTCCTCCTCCTCGATCGGCAGCCGTCTCAGCGCCCAGCGCAGCATCGGCGGCATCGCCACGGTCGTCACGAAGGCCATCGCGACGATCATCGTGAACAGGTCTTCGCTGATGACGCCAATCGACAGCCCGATCGAGGCAACAATGATCTCGGTCGAGCCTCGCGCATTCATGCCGGCGGCAAGCGCCAGCGACTGAGCCGGCTTGATCCCCGCGAACCACGATCCGATGAAGGCGCCGCTCGCCTTGCCGACACTGGCAATGGCAATCAGGGCGATCGTCAGCAGGGCCAGCTTGCCGTTGGCGAGCGCCGTGAAATCGGCACTGAGACCCGAGAGGCCGAAGAAGACCGGCATGAACAGCGCCGCGGTCAGCCCGCGCAGTTGCTCGTCGATCTGACGCGTCAGTATCGGCGACTCGCCGAGCAGGATGCCGGCGACGAAGGCGCCAAGCACGGTGTGGACACCGATCAGGCTGGTGATCAGCGCCATCGCCGCCATGATCACGATGATCGTCGCGATCACCGGCGCATCGCCGCGGCCGAAGTCGTTGGTCCACTGGATCAGGCGGAAGACAATGCGGCGCCCGAAGGTAAAGCTGGCGGCGAGGAACAGGAGCGTGCCGAAGACGCTCTTTGCGACCGCCAGCCAGTCGAGCGCCCCGTGTTCTGCCAGGCTGAGCGTGATCGCGATAATGATCCAGCCGAGCGTGTCGTCGACGACGGCCGCGGCCAGGATGATCTGGCCGACGTCGCGCCGCATGAAGCCCATGTCGCGCACCACGGTCGCGACGATCTTGACCGACGAGATCGACAGCGCAGTGCCGAGAAAGAGGCAGACGACGAGGCGATGGCTGGTATCAGGAACGAGATCCTGGGGAAGGGCGAAGCCCAGCAGGAAGCCGGCGGCGAAGGGCAGGGCGATGCCGCTGATCGAGGTGCTGAAGGCTGCCTTGCGCACGCGCCGGACGAGGCCGAGATCGGTCTCCATGCCGGCGAGCAGAAGCAGCATCAGGATGCCGAACTGCGAGATGCCGTTCAGCATCGCCTTCTGGGCAGGATCGTCCGGAAAGAGCATGTGCTCGGCCGCCGGCCACACGACGCCGAACACGGACGGCCCAAGCAGGATGCCGGCAAGCAGATAGCCCATGACTGCCGGCTGCTTCAGCCAAAGCATCGCCTCGCCGATCAGACGCGCGAGCACCACCAGCAGAAGAATCTGCGCGATGAGCAGGGCCTCTGATCCTGCTCCGGCCGCTGCGCCGCCCGGCGCGGCTGCTGCCAATACGGGTATCGGCGCGCTGAGCATCGCCGCGGCGGCTACGAGCCACCACGGTGTCCTGATTGTCCCGGTGATACTTGTGCCGATGCGCCGGCCCCGCTGCTGAAGCCCGCGCGGCCTGTTCAGCTCAGGCTTCCTTGCGGGCGCCCTTGATAAGCGTCATGAACCGAATCTGTTCCGCCGGGTCGTCGCGGAAGGCGCCAGTGAACTGGGTCGTCACCGTGCTGGCGCCGTGCGCCTTCACGCCACGCAGCGTCATGCACTGGTGTTCGGCCTCCAGCATTAGGGCGATGCCGCGCGGCTTCAGCGCCTCGTCGATGGCGCCGATGATCTCGCTGGTCAGCCGCTCCTGCGTCTGCAGGCGGTGGGCGAACACTTCGATCACGCGCGCCAGTTTCGACAGGCCGACAACCTTGTCGACAGGATAATAGGCGACGTGCGCCTTGCCGACGAACGGCACCATGTGATGTTCGCAATGCGAATAGAACGGGATGTCGCGCACCAGGACCATGTCGTCGTACGTGCCGACTTCCTCGAACGTGCGGTCGAGCGGGGCTTCCGCATTCTGATGGTAGCCGCCGTAGAACTCCTCGTACGAGGCGACGACGCGCTTGGGCGTGTCCAGCAAGCCGGGACGGTCGGGGTTGTCGCCCGCCCATTCGATCAGGGTGCGAACCGCCTTCTCGGCTTCCTCGCGGGTCGGTCGGACAACCCTGGCTTGGGCAGGCTTCACAACTGGCTTCTTGATAGCGGCGTCCATGGGATTCCCCGTATGCTCGACGTTGCCAACGCCGAGGTTGTGAGGTGGCTTATATAGGCGGTTCGCACCGGCTTGGAAGCGGGTCTGATTCCATCGAATCGGCCCGGCGAGGAAAACCGTTTCGCATCATGCACTTGCGAGGCATGGCCGGGGGCGCTCCGGTCGCTTATATCTTTGCCGTGCTCGACAACATCTACAACCGCCAGATTCTTGAATTCGCGGGCAATATCCCGCGCCTTGGCCGCCTGTCCGATCCGGACGCAACGGCGACGGCACACTCGCGCCTGTGCGGTTCTACTGTCACCGTCGATCTGAAGATGGACGGCGACGTCGTTTCCGATTTCGCCCATGACGTCAGCGCGTGCGCTCTCGGGCAGGCGTCATCCTCAATCATGGCGCGCCATGTCGTCGGCGCGACGGCGGGCGAACTGCGCGCTTTGCGCGAGACCATGCGGCGCATGCTCAAGGAGAACGGACCGGCACCGGAGGGCCGGTTTGGCGAACTCAAGTTTCTGGAGCCGGTTCGCGACTACAAGGCACGCCATGCCTCGACAATGCTGACGTTCGATGCGGTGGTGGAGGCTATCGACCAGATCGAGGCAAAGCGATCAGCGGCAGCCTAGACGCCGCATTCGGGGGGGAATCGTGGACGACGGACTCGTAACGGTGATCAGCCGCCGCTCGGCGCATGACACCATCGACGCACTGGTCGAAGCTGCGACCAGGGCCGGCCTGACGATCTTCGCGCGCATCGACCACGCCGCCAACGCCGCCGCCGCCGGCATGACGCTGCGCCCGACTGAGCTCGTCATGCTCGGCAATCCCCGGAACGGCACCGTGCTGATGCAGGACGAACAGTCCGCCGGTCTCGACCTGCCGTTCCGCGCACTGGCGTGGGAGGACGAGAACGGCGAGGTCTGGCTGACCTATAACGACCCGCACTGGATCGGCCGCCGCCACGAACTCGGCTTCCGCAGCAAGGAAGTGCTGATGGCGATCGAGACCGGTATCGCCGGTATCTCGCGCGCCGCGACCGGCACCTGAACGGCGCGATTTGGTTCTAGCGGATCGACATTGGCCGGCGCCGGGTTGTCACCACGACCCAGGCGTAGTGCAGCGCCGCCATGCGGCCGAGGCCGACGCGGCGGTATTCCAGATACAGCTGGACGAAACTGGCCATCAGCGTTTGTCCCATCGTGACTCTGGCGTCGCCCCCGACGTGCCCTGCCGTTGAGGCTCGGCCGAAGTGGTGAACAAATGGTTCACGCCTCCCGATGCACGTCCGATTGCGCCGGGTCATACGCCAGCGACGTGACAGTAGTGTGTGGCCGACCCGTCAGCTCCGTCGCATGGCGGCGATGCGTTTCTCGATCTCGCTCGCGGCGAACAGCACAGCCGCTGCCGCCGCCACGAGAAGCCATCCCGAGGGCTTCAGCGGTGCGCTGGCGAACAGCTCGTTCATCGGCGGCAGGTAGGTGAAGGCGATCTCGGCAACGGCGGTCACGGCTACCGCGACCCACGTCGCCCATGCGCTGCGCGTGAATAGCCCGCGCCACCCGGGTCCGCGCAACCGCCGCACGCTGAGCAGATACGATGCCTCCATCGCCACGATGGCGTTGACGGCGGCGGTGCGGGCGTAAGCGAGAGTCTCGCCCACCGAGAGCAGCCACTCGAACACGGCGAACGTGCCTGCCAGCATCAGCGCCGTCACCAGGACGATGCGCCAGACGATGTAGCCGGTGAGGATCGGCGCGTTGGGCGCGCGCGGCGGCCGCCGCATGACATCGGGCTCGGCCGCCTCGAAGGCGAGCGCAAGGCTCAGCGTGATCTCGGTGATGAGATTGATCCACAGGATGTGGAGGGGTGAGATCGGCGCGGTGATGCCGAGAGCAATTGCGGCGATGATGGCGAAGGCCTCGCCGCCGTTGGTCGGCAGGATGAAGATGATCGCCTTGCGCAGGTTGTCGTAGACGCGGCGTCCTTCCTCGACCGCCGCGGCGATGGTAGCGAAGTTGTCGTCGGCGAGCACGATGCGGGCGACCTCGCGGGCGGCGGCCGAGCCGCGGAGGCCCATGGCGACGCCGACGTCGGCCTGCTTCAGCGCCGGGCTGTCGTTGACGCCGTCGCCAGTCATCGCGACAACGGCGCCGTCTTTCTGCAGGGCGCGCACGAGGCGGAGCTTGTCCTCGGGGCTGGTGCGGGCGAATACGTCCACCTCGGATGCGACTTTCGGCAGGTCGTCGTCGCTGACGCGCGCCAGGGCGGCGCCTGACATTGCGGCGGCCGGCCGGGCGAGGCCGAGGCGCGCGGCGATTGCCTTGGCGGTTCCGATATGGTCGCCGGTGATCATCTTCACGGCGATGCCAGCCGCGCGGCAATCGGCGACGGCGGCGATGGCTTCCTCGCGCGGCGGGTCCATCAGGCCGGCGAGGCCGATCAGCCTGAGGTTGCCGTCGAAATCCGGCAGCGCCAGGGACGCGGCGCCGGCGGGCGCACTTCCCTCGGCGAGCGCGAGCACGCGCAGGCCGCGCCCGGTCATCGCGTCGATGGCGGCGCGCCACGGCGCCGGGTCGAGCGCCGCGTCGCCGCCGGTGGCGGAGAGGGCGCGGTCGCACATGGCCAGGACCTGCTCGGGCGCGCCCTTGACGAAAATGCGTGAGGCATTCGCTTCGCGTGCCAGGGTCGCCATGAAGCGACGCGCCGGGTCGAAGGGAATCTCGCCGTCGCGCTGGCGGCGGTCGCTCTCGATGCCGGCGCCGGCCTTGGCTGCAAAAGCAAGCAAGGCGCCCTCCATCGGGTCGCCTTCGGCCAGCCATTGGCCGCCGCGCTCGATGAGGCGGGCATCATTGCAGTGCGCCGCGGCGGCTCCGAGCCGCCTCACGTCGGTGGACAGTGCGGCCTGC
>DASZQY010000128.1:0-3313 GCA_035549395.1 Bauldia sp. | reverse complement strand
GGCCCGATCACGGCGTTGTTCAATCACGCCGGTTCGATCGTCATCAAGCCGTTCCTGGAAACCACGCTGGAGGAATGGGAAAGCCTCCACGCCGTCAACGTGCGGTCGATGTTTCTGGTCACGCAGGCCGTGCTGCCGTCGATGATCGGCGCCGGCGGCGGCGCCATCGTCTGCACGTCGTCGATATCCGCGGTCGCCGCCACCCCGACGGAGGTGCTCTACGACACCACCAAAGGCGCCTGCCACATGTTCGCTCGGGCCATCGCCGTGGAGTTTCGGGACAAGGGCGTGAGGTGCAACGCCATCTGCCCCGGCTTCATCGATACGCCGCATGGCAAGCGCGAGGTCGCCGGGCTCACGCGCTACGGCATCGACGTTTCCGACGCGACAATTGCCATGCAGCAGGGCCGCATGGGGCGGCCGGACGACATTGCCGGCGCGGTGGTCTTCCTGCTCAGCGAAGAATCCCGGTTCATCACCGGGACACATCTTTTCGTCGATAACGGCTTTACCGCGGTGTAGGGAGCCGGCCGCCTGCCCGGGGGAGCAGACGGCCGGCCCACGCTACGCACGCTTCACGAAGCGGCTTTATCCAACAATCGCAACGACGACGTGGGTCTGCGGATCGACGACGACGCGTTGATTGTTGACCACGGCGTAAGCGTAGGCGTGCTGGGTGGCGCCGACGTAGACGTCCTGTGGAACCGGATAGAGGACGACGGTGTCCGGCAGGGTCGCGCCGATGGCGAGATTGCCCTGCAGCATCACCGGCGCCGGCTCCTGCTGGGTCTGCACCCAAGCCACGACCTGCGGCGGCGGTGGCTCGATGGCCGTGCCGACGATGGCGCCGATGACGCCACCGACCGCGGCTCCTACAGGGCCGCCGACGATCGCGCCGGTTATGGCGCCGCCTGCGGCGCCGGTTGTAGTCCCACCTGCGGCGTTGGCCGCGACGGGCGCCGCAAGCAGCGCTATCGCCGCTGCGACGGGTACGAATTTCTTGTTCATGGTCGCTCTCCTTTAGGCGCCGATAACGGCGCGGGGCGACCAATGTTCCGATTGAAAAGCTGCCGCGGGCGCCGCTTTTTTCGCGCGCGGCGGGAACTAGGCCTTGGGAAACTCGATCCCCATGGCGTGGTAGCGCTCGGGATCGTCGGCCCAGTTCTCGCGCACTTTCACGAACAGAAAGAGATGCACCGGCGTCTCCGCCATGGCGGCGATTTCCTTCCGGGCCGCCATCGAAATCGCCTTTATCGTGGCTCCGCCGGCGCCGATCACTATTTTTTTCTGGCTGTCGCGTTCCACGAAGATCGTCTGCTGGATGCGGACCGAGCCGTCCTTCTGTTCCCGCCATTCGTCTGTTTCGACGGTGGCCTGGTACGGCAGCTCCTGGTGCAGCCACTCGAACAGCTTCTCGCGGGTGATCTCCGCTGCCATCTGCCGCAGCGGGACATCGGAAATCTCATCCTCGGGATAGAGCCACGGTCCCTCGGGCAGCCGCGTCTCGAGGTAGGCGACGAGGTCGGGAACGCCGTCGCCGGTCAGCGCCGAGATCATGAACGTGCGCTCGAAGGGCACGAGGCCGTTGGCTTCGGCGGCAAGACCGAGCAGCGCCTCACGCGCGATGGCGTCGATTTTGTTCAGGACCAGCAGCCTGGGCTGGGCGATCTCCTTCAACCCGGCCAGCGTGCCCCTGACGTCTTCCGTGATCCCGGCAGCGGCATCGATCAGCAGCGCGACGACGTCGGCGTCGCGCGCCCCGCCCCACGCGGTGTCCACCATGGCGCGGTCGAGCCGCCGCCTGGGTCGAAATATGCCCGGCGTGTCGACAAAGACGATCTGCGTCTGCCCGGCCATCACGATCCCGCGGATGGTCGAACGCGTCGTCTGCACCTTGTGGCTGACGATCGCGACCTTGCTGCCGACCAGCCGGTTGATGAGCGTCGACTTCCCCGCATTCGGTGCGCCGATAAGCGCGACAAACCCCGCGCGCGTCGGCTGCGGCGCCTCCTGCGTCGTCATGGGTGCACCGGCCACACGCCTTCGCGCGCCAGCAGCACCGCCGCCGCCGCCTGCTCGGCGTCACGGCGCGTGCGCCCTTCGCCGCGCGAGGGCGCCAGATTCCCGACGCGCGCCTCGACCTCGAACCTGGGCTCGTGGTCCGGTCCGCTCTTGGCGGCGATCGCGTAGGTCGGCACGCCGTGCCCTTTCGCCTGTGCCCATTCCTGCAGGGCAGCCTTGGCGTTCCGCATCGGCACGGTCGCGGACGTCAATCGTCCCCGCCAGCGTGCCTCGACAAAGGTGCGCGCCGCCTCGATGCCGCCATCGAGATAGATCGCGCCGATCACCGCCTCGCAGACGTCGGCGAGCACGTTGGTGGTCGCCAGTGCGATGCGCTGGGCCTTGCCGCCGCCGAAGCGGATGGCGCTTCCCATGTCGAGCGCGATCGCAACCTCCGCGCAGGCTTCCTTGCGCACCAGATCGGCCAGGCGGAGCGAGAGCTCGCCCTCGGTGGCTTTGGGAAACGCCGCCACCAGCATTTCCGTCACGATCAGGCCGAGAACGCGGTCGCCGAGAAATTCCAGCCGCTGATACGTCTCGCGTGTGCCGGTCACGGCGCTGGCGTGCGTCAGGGCCGTGACCAGCAGAGCGCGATCGCGGAACGAATGGCCGAGCCGGTCCTCGAGACCGGCCAGCCCGGCGTCGCCCGCCGCCTTCATGCGGCTACAGCACCTTGAACAGCCGGTCCCAGCGCACAGTCTCCGGCCATTTCCAGATCGCCCAGACCGGCTCGCCTTCCTCGACCGAGAAGAAGATCAGCGAAGCGCGCCCTTCGAGATTCTCGAACGGCACGTAGCCCACGCCGCCCATCGCCGGCGGCACCCGGCTGTCGGTCGAGTTGTCGCGATTGTCGCCCATCATGAAGTAGTGGTCGGGCGGCACCTCGAACACCTCGGTGTTGTCTTCGAGGCCGTTGGCGTCGCGATCGAGCACCGTGTAGCTGACGCCGTCCGGCAAGGTCTCGCGGTAGCGCTTGTAGTGCACGCCGTCCGCGGGGTCCGTCCAATCGTCGAGATACGTGCGCGGCACGGCGACGTCGTTGATGTACAGGATGCCGCCCTTCACCTGGATGCGGTCGCCGGGCATGCCGACGACGCGCTTGATGTAGTCGGTCGAGTCGTCGCGCGGCAGCTTGAAGACGACGATGTCGCCGCGCGTCGGCGGCTTGCCGAAGATGCGCCCGTCGAACAGGTGCAGCCCGAAGGGCAGCGAGAAACGCGAATAGCCGTAGCTGAACTTGTTGATGAACAGG
>DASZQY010000127.1:0-17919 GCA_035549395.1 Bauldia sp. | reverse complement strand
AGGCCATGCGCAACTTCGTCTCCGGCGTGATCCTCTATGACGAGACCATCCGCCAGAAGGCGAAGGACGGCACGCCGCTGGTCAAGCTGATCGCCGACGCGGGCTCGATCCCCGGCATCAAGGTCGACGCCGGCACCAAGCTGCTCGCCCTGCAGCCCGGCGAGGTCATCACCGAGGGCCTCGATGGCCTCCGCGACCGGCTCAAGGAGTACTACGAATTCGGTGCGCGCTTCGCCAAGTGGCGCGCCGTGATCAACATCGGCCCCGGCATGCCTTCGGCGAACGCGATCCATGCCAACGCCCACGCGCTGGCGCGCTACGCCGCGCTCTGCCAGGAAGCGATGATCGTTCCGATCGTCGAGCCGGAGGTGCTGATGGACGGTGCCGGCGCGGCGCACGATGCCGACACCTGCTACGCCGCGACCGAAAAGGCGCTGCGGGCCGTGTTCGACGAGCTGCGCATCGCCAACGTCAACCTGCGCGGTATCGTGCTGAAGCCGTCGATGGTCATCGCCGGCAAGAATTCGCCGAAGCAGATCTCGGCCAAGCAGGTCGCGGAAAAGACCGTGCAGCTGCTGAAGGCGGTGGTTCCTGCCGAGGTGCCCGGCATCGCCTTCCTGTCGGGCGGGCAGTCCGACCAGCAGGCCACCGAGCACCTGTCCCTGATGAACCAGCAGGGCAAGCTGCCCTGGCACCTCACCTTCTCGTACGGCCGCGCCCTCCAGCAGGCGGCGATGAAGGCGTGGGCGGGCAAGGCCGAGAACGCCGCCGCCGCGCAGCGGGCGTTCCTGCACCGCGTGCGGATGAACAGCCTCGCCGCCGCGGGACGCTGGTCGCCGGACCTCGAGAAGCAGGCTGCATAAAACCGTCAACAACCGGCAAGACTCGGGCTATATATCGAGCCTGGGCGAACCGGGGCGGCTGAGCCAGATCGGGCGACTTGAAACTTGATTTGCCGGCGCGCGCCCCGCGCCGGCGGAAGTGACTGCTCGCGATGGCCAATTCTCCCGACGTCCGTTCGCGCCTCGTGCTGGTGACGCCGGCGGCATATGATTTGGCGTCGCAGAGCGGACTGGTGGGCGAGGCTCTCGCCGGCGGCGACGTCGCCTCCCTCATGATCACGCCGCCGGACGCGGCCGATCCGGAATCGCTGGAACGGGCGGCTCGCGCCTTCGTGCCGATAGCCGCGGCGCGCGGCGTCGCGGCGGTGGTCCTCAACGATACCCGTGTCGCCGGACGGGCCGGGGCGGACGGCGTGCACGTCGAAACCGGAATCGCGGACATGCGGGCGGCGCTCGACTGGTCGCGCGGCCGCAAGATCGTGGGCGTCGGCAACGTCGGCTCGCGGCACGAGGCGATGGAACTCGCCGAGGCCGGGCCGGACTACATGTTCTTCGGCCGGCTTGCCGGCGATACCGGCGACGGCATCTTCCCCAAGGCACGCGAACTCGCGGCGTGGTGGTCCGAAGTGACGGTGATCCCTGCTATCGTGATGGGCGGACGGGCACTGGCTTCGGTCGATGAGGCGGCCAGCGACGGCATCGAGTTCGTCGCGCTGGCGAAAGCGGTCTGGGAGGACGCGCGCGGGCCAGCCGCGGCGGTCGCCGAGGCGGCGGAGCGTCTGGCCGCGGTGACGGAGTCGGTAGCATGAGGCGCACTCTCCTCGCCGCGCTGATGCTGACGGCGGCCCTGTCGGCGACCTCAGCGCTGGCGCAATCGGCGAGCGACGCACCGATGGTGCTGACGCCGCCGGCCGACGACCAGCCTTCCGCGCCCGCCGCGAAGCCGAAACCAAAGCCCAAGCCGCAGCCGACGGTGGCAGCACCGCCTGCCGGCCCGGCGCCGATCGACCTCGTGCCCGATGACACGCCGGCGGACACGACGACCGCCGTGATCTGGCCCCTGCCGCGTCTGCGGCCGCCGACGGCCGTTCCGTCCGGGACCACGAGCGTGGCGGAAGCAACGCCGCCGCCGGCGGACACGGCGCCAGCGACCCCGACCATCGGCGATCAATCGCAGCCGGCAGCGCCGGCCGACAGTGCGGCGAGCGCCACGCCGCCCCCGGCGGAGGCGCCGTTGCCGCCGCCGGACAGCGGCGCCCTTCCGCAGGCAACGACGGACACGGCCACCCCTGCCCCGGCCCCGCCGCCGGGCACCACGACCTTGACCAGCAACGGCGTGGTGACCTCGGGTTCTGCACCCGCGGACGGCACGACGCCAATTCCCGGCACGCCGGACCCCGCCAACGCGCCCGACCAGCCTGACGTGCCCGGCGCCGACCTGGCGTACGGCGCTTTCCAGCGCGGCTACTACCTCACCGCCTTCAAGCTCGCGATCCCCCGCGCCGAAGCCGGCGACACCGCCGCCCAGACGCTGATCGGGCTGATCTACGAAGGCGGCTATGGCATGCCGCGCGACCCGGCGCAGGCGGTGACCTGGTATCAGTTCGCCGACAAGGGCGGCGACCCGCAGGCGCAATTCGCGCTTGGCCGCATGTACCTCGAAGGCCGCGGCGTCGCGCAGGACCGCGCCAAGGCGGCCGACTATTTCGAGAAGGCGGCGGCGAAGGGCGACATCTCGGCCACCTACAATCTCGCCCTGCTCTACCTCGAGGGCAAAGCCCGTCCGCAGGACCTCAACCGGGCCGCGCAACTCTTCCAGACCGCCGCGCAGGGCGGCAACCCGGACGCGGAGTACGTGCTGGCGCAGCTCTATGCCGACGGCCGCGGCGTGACGCAGGACCAGGCGCAGGCCACCAAGTGGTTCGCCGAAGCCGCACGGCAGGGGCAGATCCCGGCGGAAGTCGAATACGCGATCCGGCTGTTCAACGGCATCGGCATCCAGGCCAACGAAACCGCCGCCGCCCAATGGTTCCAGCGCGCCGCCGATCTCGGCAACCCGATCGCCCAGAACCGGCTGGCGCGGCTGCTGGCCACTGGCCGCGGCATCAAGCAGGACCAGATCGCGGCGGCGAAATACAACTATCTCGCCAAGGCCGCCGGCAAGAACGACGACTTCCTGGACCAGATGGTCGCCAGCCTGACCGACGATCAGCGCCAGCAGGCGCTGACGGAAGCGCAGCGCTGGCCGGCATCGGATTGACGCGCCCCGCTTGAACCGGCCCGCGAACTGTGGTGGGAGAGACGCGGCTTTCCCTCCCGCTCACAGTCTCCCCGCATGGCTCGCTCTGCCCTTCTCAACGTGATGGTTGCTGCCGCCCTCAAGGCCGGGCGCGGCCTGGTTCGCGATTTCGGCGAGGTCGAGAACCTGCAGGTGTCGCTGAAGGGGCCGGCGAATTTCGTATCGGCGGCCGACAAACGCTCCGAGGAGATCCTTGTCCGCGAGCTTGAGAAGGCGCGTCCCGGATACGAGTTCCTGACCGAAGAGAGCGGCGCCATCGCCGGCACCGACAAGACCAACCGCTGGCACATCGACCCGCTCGACGGCACGACCAACTTCCTGCACGGCATACCGCTGTTCGCGGTTTCGATCGGACTGGAGCGCGAAGGCGCGCTGGTCGCCGGTGTCATCTACAGCCCGGTGCTGAACGAGCTCTACGTGGCCGAGCGCGGCGCCGGGGCCTTCCTCAACGACAAGCGCCTGCGCGTCGCCGCCCGCAAGACGCTGGCCGATACCGTCATCGCAACCGGCTCGCCGCACATGGGCAAGGAAGGGCACGACCAGTTCCTCGGCGAGATGGGCGACCTGATGACGCGGACGGCCGGGATTCGGCGGTGCGGATCGGCCGCGCTCGACCTGGCCTGGGTTGCATCGGGCCGCTTCGACGGCTTCTGGGAGCGTGGCCTCTCGCCCTGGGACATGGCGGCCGGCATCGTCATCGTGCGCGAGGCCGGCGGCCGCGCAACCGGGATCACGGGCAACGACGACATGCTCGACAGCGGCGCGATCGTGGCCGGGAACGAGGTCGTCCATGCCGCCCTTCTCGACCGGCTCGGCAGGGCGCGGGCAAAGTAGCGGGGACTGCCGCGATTTTGACGTTTATCCCCCCTCACAAATCACGCTACCCTTTCGCCCAAGGGACGTGAGACGCGGAGGAAAGGCAGCCCGTGCTCGTCTTCAGACGCCGGCAGCGCGAATACGACCCGTACAAGCTCGCCAGCCCGCAGGTCTATCTCTGGCGGATGACGATCTTTCTGATCATCGCCGCCTTCATCGCCCTTATCCTGTACCGGCAGGTGATCAACGCATTTCAGGCCAACCCGGCGCTGAACAGCGTCATCATCGCGGTGCTGTTCATCGGCATCGGCCTGTCCTTCCGCCAGATCATCCGCCTGTTCCCTGAAATCCGCTGGGTGAACACGTTCCGCATCGCCGAGCCGGGGATCGAGGTGGATCGCCCGCCGGTGCTGCTCGCGCCGATGGCGACCCTGCTCGGCGACCGCATCGGCCGCATGGCGATCTCGACCCAGACCATGCGCTCGATCCTCGACTCCATCCAGATGCGCCTGGACGAGGACCGGGACATGGGCCGCTACCTGACCAGCCTGCTCATCTTCCTCGGCCTGCTCGGCACCTTCTGGGGCCTCCTGCAGACGGTCGCCGCGGTGGCGAGCACGATCCAGAACCTGAACGTGTCGTCGTCCAACACGGGCGTGATCTTCGAGGACCTGAAAGCCGGGCTGGCAGCGCCGCTGCAGGGCATGGGCGTGGCGTTCTCGTCGTCGCTGTTCGGCCTCTCCGGATCGCTGATCCTGGGCTTCCTCGACCTGCAGGCCGGACAGGGCCAGCACATGTTCTACAACGACCTCGAGGACTGGCTCTCGACGGTCACCGACCTCGATCCGGAGCTGATCGACGCGCGCGGCAGCGGCACGACGGCGGAAGACCTGCGAATCGCCATCGAACGGCTGTCGCGAACGATCGCCGAAGGCGGCGCTGCCGCCGCCCCGGAGACCGGCGTCGGGAGCACGCAACGCGCGACAACGGCCATGGCCAACCTGGCCGAGGGCATCCAGGGCCTGGTGCAGCACATGCGCAGCGAGCAGCAGGTCGTGCGGAGCTGGGTCGAGACGCAGTCCGAACAGCAGAAGGAAGTGCAGGCGCTGCTCGAGACGATCGCCAAGGCACTGCAGACGCCGCCACAGGCCGCGGAGTAGCCCCCGGTGCCGGCACGAGCACGTCGCATCAACCCGCGGGCCGACTATTGGCCGAGCTTCGTCGACGTTCTCACCAACCTGCTCCTCGTCTTCATCTTCCTGCTGTCGATCTTCGCGCTCGTGCAGTACCTGCTGTCGCGCGAGATCACCGGGCAGGACACCGCGCTCCAGAAGCTGAACGCCCAGATCGCGCAACTGACGCAGATGCTGGCGCTGGAAAAGGCGAGCAAGGCGGAGCTGTCGGATAACCTTGCCGCCCTGCAGGCCAGCCTGGCCTCGGCGCAGAGCGACAAGGCGAACCTCCAGAGCCAGCTCGACGCGCAGACGAGCGCGGCGAGCAGCGCCGGCGGACAGATCACCACCCTCAGCGGCGAACTCGACGCGGAGAAGCAGGTGAGCGCGCGGGCGCTGGCACAGGTCGACCTGCTCAACCAGCAGATCGACGCGCTCCGCCGCCAGATCGCCGCCGTCGAGGCGGCGCTCGACGCTTCCGAGACCAAGGACAAGGAAAGCCAGGCCCAGATCGCCGACCTCGGCCAGCGCCTCAACGTGGCACTGGCGCAGCGCGTGCAGGAACTGTCGCGCTACCGCTCGGACTTCTTCGGCCGCCTGCGCGAGATACTGGGCGATCGCCCGGACATCCGGGTGGTCGGCGACCGCTTCGTATTCCAGTCGGAAGTGCTCTTCCCGGTCGGCTCCGACCAGATCAGCCCGGACGGGGCCACCGAGCTCGGCAAGGTCGCGGACGCGGTCACCCAGCTCGCCCAGGAGATTCCGAGCGACATCGGCTGGGTGCTGCAGGTGAACGGCCACACCGACAAGCAGCCGATAACCGGCAACGGACGCTTCAAGACCAACTGGGACCTGTCGGCCGCGCGCGCCATCTCGGTGGTGGAGTTCTTCGTCTCGAAGGGCATCGACCCGACGCACCTGGTCGCTGCCGGCTACGGCGAGTTCCAGCCGCTGGACGACGAGGACACGCCCGACGCCTACGCCAAGAACCGGCGCATCGAGCTGAAGCTGACCGAGCGCTAGGGTTGCTCTTGGCCGCCGTGGGGGCTATATCCACGCCCCGAAACGGCCGGGCATCGCTTCCCGGACCCCAGTTTTTCCGCTGATTTCCAGGGCCTTGCCATGAAGAAAGACATCCACCCGGACTATCACGAGATCAAGGTCGTGATGACCGACGGCACCGAATACCGCACGCGCTCGACCTACGGCGAGGCCGGCACGACGCTGACCCTCGACATCGACCCGAAGACGCACCCGGCGTGGACGGGCGGCGGCCAGCACATCGTCGACCGCGGCGGCCGTGTCTCGCGCTTCCAGAGCCGCTACAAGGGCTTCATGGGCGGCACCAAGTAAGCCCGCCTTCCCGGCTGCAAACGTGACGAGCCCCGGTCATCGGCCGGGGCTTTCCATTTTAGGGATCAGCGACGGAAGGCCTGCGCGAGCAGGCCCTGCACCGTCAGGACGACGTTGTCCTGCGGCTTGGGCGCGGCTTCGCTGCGCAGCGCCTCGTCCAGGCGCAGGATACGCTCCTGAAGCCGGAGCGAGCGGTCGATCAGGGCGCGCAGCTTATAGGGCAGCTCGTTCCAGGTGGCGCCTTCGGTGGACGTCGACATACCGCCGAGCTTGACCTTCGTCCGCTCATGGCTGGCCTGGTCGGCGGTAAGATCACCCTCGTTCACCGCCCGCTGCAGAAGCAGCCAGGAAGCGAGCTGCATCAGCCGCGTGGTCAGGCGCATGGACTCGGTGGCGTAGGCGAGAGAGGCCGAACGGCCAAGGCGGTGGGACTCACGACGGCCCTCGCCGTCGAGATACGTCGCGGTTTCCTCAACCAGCGACATCCCCTCGCGGAACATGACCTTGAAGCCGTCGGACGCGGCCAGCCGCCGCCCGAAGGCAACCGGCTCCGGATCGCGCCGGATCGGCAATCGCTCTTCACTCATACGCCACACACCCCGAAACTGTCCCGCATGGGAACACCTCAGGATGGCCACCGCAAGGCACGGGCCAGTTCAGGGCAGCGAGTTTTCCACACTAATCCACAGGCCGGCCGCCGCAGGGAGGGCCAGGCGAAAAAAGAGCCGCGCAGGGCGCGGCTCGCAAAGAGTTTAAACAGGGAGGCGTCAAACAGAGTGGACGGAGCCACTCGAAATCCAGATGACTGGATGCCGTAGTTAAGCCTCGTAAAGCTTAAGAAATGGTTAACGCCCTCCGCGAAATTGCGGAGGACAGTGGCGCGACGGGCGGTTTTGCCATCGCCGCCGTGCCAAAGCGGGAGCCTAGCGCCTGAAGAAAGCCGAGGCTGCGGCTGCGCTCTGCCGCTTGGCGGCGGCGGCCTCTTCCAGCCGTGCGATCTCGGCCTTCAGCAGCTCGACCCGCGCCGCCAGCTCATCCAGCGACAGGCGCGACAGATCCTCGCCGACCTCGTGGGCGATCTTTTTCTTCGGGCGGTCGTCTTCATCGGTCAGCGGCATGGGCAAAGGCTAAACGAGACCGCCGCGATTGTCAGCGCGGACGGTGCTCGCTAGACCCTCGCTGCATGAGCCTTCCGCAAACCATGTCGGTGGTCGTGGCCCCGGTGCCGGGCGGTCCCGAAGCCCTGAAGATCGAAAAACGGCCCCTGCCCCAGCCCGGACCCGGCGAGATTTTGGTTCGGGTACAGGCGGCCGGCGTCAATCGTGCCGATATTTTCCAGCGCCAGGGCAAGTATCCGCCGCCGCGCGGCGCCAGCGACGTGCTCGGGCTGGAGATATGCGGCGAGGTGGCGGCGAGAGGCCCCGACGCCTCACGTTTCGCGATCGGCACCCCCGTCATGGCGCTGGTCGCCAGCGGCGGCTATGCCGAGTATTGCCAGGTTCACGAAAGCAATGCCCTGCCCGTGCCCGCCGGCATGTCGCTGGTCGAAGGCGGCGGCACGCCGGAAGCGGCGTTCACGGTGTGGTCGAACCTGTTCGAGCGCGTGCATCTTGCGGCCGGCGAGACCGTCCTCATCCACGGCGGCACCTCGGGCATCGGCTCGCTGGCGATCCAGCTCGCCGCGATCTTCGGCGCGCGGGTGCTCACCACCGCCGGCTCACCGGAGAAGTGCGCCGCCTGCCTGAAACTGGGCGCCGAGGTCGCGATCGACTATCGCGCCCAGGATTTCGTCGAGCGCGTGAAGGAAGTCACCGGCGGGCACGGCGCGGACGTCATTCTCGACATCGTCGGCGGTCCCTATGTGACCCGCAACTACAAGGCGGCGGCGGAAGACGGGCGCATCGTCCAGGTTTCGACCCAGAGCGGCGGGCGCGCGGAGGCGGATTTCCACCTCATGATGGGCAAGCGGCTGACCCACACCGGCTCGACGCTCCGGCCGCGCTCGATCGACTTCAAGGGACGCCTGGCAGCCGCCGTCGAGCAACACGTCGCGCCCCTGCTCGCGGCACGGAAGGCGGTCACCGTGATCGATTCCACTTTCCCGTTCGCAGAGGCCGCCGCCGCACACGCGCGCATGGATGCCCCCGACCACATGGGCAAGACGGTGCTTACCTTCGCGTGATCGGATGCGAATACGGTTTGCTTCGCGACTTCCGCCACCCTATATAGGCGCCAATCCCAATAAATCTGATGAGTTTGGGGTTCGCCGGGCGGAAAGACCCGGTGAGCGACCGGGAGAGGATTAACATGACCACAGCCACTCCGCTGATGCCCAAGGCGACCGCCGTCTGGCTGGTCGAGAACACGTCCCTGTCCTTCGACCAGATCGCCGAATTCTGCCATCTCCACCCGCTCGAGGTGCAGGCCATCGCGGACGGCGAGGCGGCGCTTTCGATCAAGGGGCTCGACCCGGTGCTGACCGGGCAGCTCACCCGCGAGGAGATCAAGCGCGCCGAGGCCGACCCGGGCGTGCGCCTCGGCCTGGCGCAGCCGCGCGTCGCGGCCGCCACCCCTGCCGTGAGCAAGCGCAAGGGGCCCCGCTACACGCCCGTGTCGCGCCGCCAGGACCGGCCGAACGCCATTCTGTGGCTGGTGCGCAACCATCCGGAGCTGAAGGACGCGGCGATCATGCGCCTGGTCGGCACGACCAAGCCGACGATCGAATCGATCCGCAACCGCACCCACTGGAATTCGAACAACCTGCAGCCGACCGACCCGGTCGCGCTCGGCCTCTGCTCGCAGATCGATCTCGATTTCGAGGTCGAGAAGGCGGCCCGCAACGCCCCGCCGAGTGCGGCGCCTGTGGAAGGCGCGACCCTGCTGCCGGCATCGGAAACGACCACCGCCGCCGCGGCCGCCGCCCTGGCCGCCGCTGCAACGCGCCCGGAGCGCAGCGCCGAGAAGGAAGCCGCCGACGAGGCGAGCGCCGTCTTCGCCAAGCTGAAGTCGATGAAGGGGCCGGTGGCGGACGACGAGGACGAGAAGTAACCGCGATCACGGATCAGGCGTTGAGGGCGGCGAGCGCCGCGTCATCGCCGCCAAAGATCGGTCTCAGCCTCAGACCGCCGTCGACGATCAGCTCCGAGCCGGTGACATAGCCGGCCAGACGGTCCGACAGCAGGAAGATCGCCGCCGGAGCGATTTCCTCAGGCCTGGCCTCGCGGCGAAGCAGTATCTCGCGCGCCGCCCGTGCCCGCTGGTCGGCGGGCGCATCGGCGACGAACGGCGTGTCCGTGCCGCCGGGCGTGAGCAGATTTACCCGCACGCCGAATGGCGCGAGCTCCACGGCCGCCACTTCGATGTGCGCCTTCAGCGCCGCCTTGGAGGCGCGGTATGCCGTCTCTCGCGGCTGCGCGCTGACCGTGGCGGTCGAGCCGACGGCAACGATCGCGCCGCTGCGCTGCGGAATGAAGATGCGCGCCGCCTCACGGCAGGCAAACACGGACGCGGCGACGTTGGTCGCCATCGTCTTCTCAAAGCTGGCACGCGTAACGCGCGTCAGTGGCTCGTGCCACGTGCCGGCGGCGTTGTTGACGTAGAGGTCAAGGCCACCGAGAAGGCGCGCGGCCTCGGCGACCATGCGCACGACTTCGTCCTCCTGCGATACGTCGGCACGGATGCCGTATGCCGCCACGCCGAGCGCGGCGATTTCCGCCACGACCTCGGCGCGCGGCCTGAGGTCGGCGATGACGACCGCGACCCCTTCGCGCGCGAGACCAAGCGCGATCGCGCGCCCGATGCCCGACGCGCCGCCGGTAACCAGCGCCCGCTTGCCGGCAAGACCCGTTTCAAGCGCCATCGCGCATCCTGACGACGTACCACAGGCGCGGCGTTTGCCAGGGCGAAGCGCATCCGTTCACTTGACGTCTGCCTCGATTGCAGCGCGCGAGCGCTTGCGCATCGCCGCCTGAGCCGCCTCCGATCCATCGTGCAGCGTGCCGAACCAACGATCGAGCGGAATGATGTCGTCGCCGAAGTTCACCGTGTGATAGCGGTGGTGCAGATAGTGATAGTAGCTGTCGTTATGCACGGCACCGGCCGGCCCCATCTCAAATTCGTGGAAGCCTGCGTGGCCCTGTGCCGGCTGCAGCCCCAGCCGCACCATGATGAAAACGATGTGGAACGGACTACTCGGCACGATGAGGAAGATCAGCACGGCACTGAAGAAGATCACGTGCTCGACGGGATGCATGGCGAGACCCGACCACGGACCGATGTTGACGTTCTTGTGGTGCAGGTAATGGACGTGCCGATACAGCCACTTGAAATGGATGAGGCGGTGCGTGAGGTAGAAGTGGAGTACCTGCCAGACCGGAATGAGCAGGAGCACGACAACGAAGTAGGCGGCGTTGTGAGACCAGCTCGGACTGGGCAGCAGGTGGCGTGCGCCCGCCCATAGCATGAGCGCCTCGTATGCGGTCCACACCGTGCATCCGCCAACGACGCTCCAGAAGACGTTGTCGGCAAGCTGGTTGGAAAACAGGAACGCCTTGTTGCGGTAGTTCGGCCACTTGCCGTTGTACTTGAACCGCGTTCCCTGCAACCGGAGCCGGTAGAGCCAGAGCTGAAGGCCGCCGGTATACGCCACCAGCATCACGAGATTCTGCAGGTAGAGCTCGGCGATCCAGTCGACCGAGAGTGTCGCCATACGATCGATCGCGGGCAAGAAGAAGAAATACTGGACGAGGATGACGGCGCCGAAAAAGGCATACCACGGCACGAAGTAGCCGTTGGTGGAGAATATCCAGTGGAAGAACGCCGCCGGCTGCGGTGGCCACACGAACAGCGGGACGCGGCCTACGCCCTCAGGCGGACGCCACTCGCCGCGTGCATCTCTTCCACCCCAATCGGCATCGCCCGTTTGTGTTGACGCCATGTGGTCCTCCCGCGTCGCATTGGCTTCAGCCGGCACGCAACCACGCGCTCTCCCCGGCGGTGATTGAAGGCCCTTCCCTCGCACGAATTTTGACGTACACGTTCATATATTGAACATTTTGTGTACAATATAGACTTTGCCAGCGGTGGCCGCTATTGTCAACGCGTTCACCCTCCTGTCCGGGTCATCTGACCGGACGTCAGCGACAAAGCGGATAGTCGAAATGAGCGCGTGGGTACGCGTCTGTGCCGTCGAAGATTTGCAGCCCGGACGGATCATGCGGCTAGACATCAAGGACAAGACCTATGCGGTCGTGCGCGTGGCGGATGGCACGTACTACGCGCTCGATGGGTACTGCACACACGAGCGCACGCTTTTGACGGACGGGCTAGTCACCGGCTTTGATCTCGAGTGCCCGGCGCATTTCGGAGCCTTCGACGTGCGTACGGGCGAGGCGGTAATGCCACCGGCCTGCGTCGATCTCCGCAGCTATCCGGTAAGGATCGACGCCGGGGAAGTGTTCGTCGAGCTCGACTAAAGGCGACCCGCCGGCCCGATCTGACCGGCAGATCGCGAGTTCGATTTACGCAGGATTGTGACGGCGCATGGCGATGAGCTCCTGCAGCTCCTCGACCCCCACCTCGCCGCGATCGATGATGCGCACGACCCGCCCGTGCTCGAGAAGCACTATGCGATCGGCCACCGGAATGACGTGATTCATGTTGTGGTCGATGTACATGACGCCGAGGCCGTGGCTGCGGGCACGGCGGATCGATTCCAGCACGTTGCGGGTTTCACGGACCGAGAGCGCGGCCGTCGGCTCGTCGAGCAGCAGAAGCTTGGCACCGAAATGATTGGCGCGCGTGATCGCCACGGACTGCCGCTCGCCGCCGGAAAGCGCCCACACCGGATCATCGGCCGAGCGGATGCGCGTCAGCCCGAGCTCGGTCAGCGCATCGATGGTCGCCTTGCGCATGCCCCTGCGGTCCATGACCGCAAGGGGTCCGAAGCGTTTTTTCATCTCCTTGCCGAGATAGAAATTGCGCCACAGGTTCAGCTGGTTGACCATGGCGAGGTCCTGATAGACCGCCTCTATGCCCAGGGCGCGCGCGGCCGCCGGCGACTTGAACGACACCGGCTTGCCCATGAACTTGAGCTGGCCGCCGGTTGGCTTCTGGTAGCCCGCGAAAATCTTGAGCAGCGTCGACTTGCCGGCGCCATTGTCACCGACCAGACCAACCACCTCGCCCGGCCAGACCGCCAGGTTGACGTCGAAGATGACCTTGTTGCGGCCGTAGCTGTGCGAAACGTGATCGAGCTCGAAGACAGGAACGCCGGTGCGGTCCACCGGCTCGACAGCGACCTCGCCAGCGACTTCCACGATCCCGATGCTCATCGCGTCCCCTCCGTAATCCGGTCGATACGCGTGTTGGCGATAACCACAACGACCAGCATGACGCCGATAAAGGTGACGTAGAAGGAGCCGGGGACGCCGATCAGCACGAGGCCGATCTGGATCGACGACAGGATGAGCGCGCCGAGCACGCTGCCCCAGATCGTGCCCGAGCCGCCGAACAGCGAGGTCCCGCCAAGCACCGCGGCCGTGATCGCAAGCAGCTCGTACTTGTCGCCCTGGGCCTGGGTAACGCCGCGCAGATAGGCGAACTGCATGCAGCCGGCCAACCCCGCGAGGAACGAGCTGATCACGAAATTGATGCGCTTCACGCGCACCGTAGGCACGCCCATCGCCTTTGCCGGGCCGGCGTCGCCGCCAGTCGCCAGCGTCCAGTTGCCATAGGCCAGGCGCGTGGAGACAAACCAAAAGATGACGGCAATCACGAGGAGCCACAGCAGCGGCATGGAGAACGGCGTATTGCCGATCGGCCCTCCCAGGACCGTCATGGAGAGGCTGGCGTCGAACATGATGAGCTGATGGCCCGAGATCAGCAGATTGTTCATGCCCTGCAGTCCGAAATACATGCCGAGCGTGGCGATGAACGACGGTATTCGAAACACCGTCGTCACGAGGCCGTTAACGACGCCGACGAGCACGCCAAGCGCCAGGGCGATCAAAAGCGACAGCCACTCGTTGACATGGTTGGACACAAAGAGAATTGCCCACACGATCGGCACGAAGGCGAAGTTCTGACCGACCGACAAATCGAACTCGCCCGACATCATCAGCATCGTCACGCCGATGGCGACGATGCCGACCGTCGCCGCGATGCCGGTGATGGCGGTCATGTTCATGCCGGACAGAAAATTCGTCGTTCTCAGCGTGAAGAACAGGGCCACGACGAGGAGACCGATGAGAGGGGTCACCTCGCGGATGCGCAATATCGAAAGCAAGCGTCGCAAGGCTCGGCTCCCGCGTGGTTGTTTGAGTTGGTCCCGGGCAACGAAGTGCCCGCCTCCACCGTGGGAAGCGGGCACCCGATCTTAGCAGTGGCCAGCGTCGAGACACGCCTTGACGATATCGACGTTGTCCTTCGTCACCAGCGACGTGCCGGTGTCGACGTTGACGGGAGCCAGGCTGTAGCGCACCCATTGCGCGATGTCAGACGCAGCGTAGTAGCTCTGCAGAAACGGCTGCTGGTTGATCGCGATCGCAATGCCCCCGCCCTTGATCCACTCGGCCGTCTCAGGGCCGACGTCGAAGGTCGAGACCGAGATGTTCAGCTTGTTCTGAGTGATGAACCGGGCTGCCGGATTGGCCGCCGGACCGCCGAGCGCGGCAATGCCGCAAATCGACGGATCTGCCTGAACAGCGGCACTGATCAAGCTCAGATTCTGGTTCTGATCATCAGTGGCGGCGAGATCCGAATGCGGATAACCGGCCGCGTCGAGCACGCGCTTCACGCCGTCTCCGCGCAGGGTAAGCACAAACGCGGTCGGGAACGGATCGACGACAAGGACCTTGCACGGCTTCGACGGCAGCATGGGCAGCCAAGCCCTGGTGAGAACCTCGCCCGACTTGGACTCGTCCTGGCCGACGAAGGCGAGATGCTGGATGCGCGGATCGCTGGGCTTGTTGTCGCCCTCGAACCGGTTGTTGTTGTAGAGGACGACCGGGATGCCGGCGTTGAGCGCCGCCACCGTGCCGGCTTCCATCGTCTTCGACGTGTAGTCGATGGCGATGCCCGCGGGCTTGGCCGCGATCGCCGCCTGGAGCAGCGGCACCATGCCGGCGTCGCCCGTGTCTTGCGGCGGGGCCTGCACAATCACGTTGGCGCCGAAGTCCTTGGCGGCCTGTGCCGCACCGTTGCGCTGGGTAATCCAGAAGTCGTCACTGCTGCTGGGCGCGATGATGTAGATGGTGGGCTTGTCGTCGGCGACAGCGCCGTGACCGACGGCTGTCACGGCGAGCATTGCGAAGCCAATGCCGGCCGCGAGTTGCTTGATAGTCATGTTGGTGCTTCCTCCCATTGGAAAGTCACTTTCAGTTGCCAATACCTTTCGCGACGAATGGCGAAAGTCTCCCTTGTGCGCTGGTTTCAACATTCACTTCGCTGCAGCAGGCCAGCGCTTCCTGCCGCGTCGCGAACGTCCGTTGCTGCATGTGTGAGCCAGGCCATGCAGCGGCACTAGTTCTTCAGGTATGGCGGACGCTTGGTGATCTTCATCATCGCGCGCGCCTCATCAGGCGAAGCGATTTCGCGGCCGACGTCGCGCGCGATGCGCACGACCTTTTCGACGAGCTCGGCGTTGTTGCGGGCATACTCGCCCGGCGTCAGGAACGGATTGTCTTCCATGCCGACGCGCACGTGGCCGCCGAGGCTAATCGCGGTGGACAGAATCTTCCACTGCTCGACCGGATCCATCACCGACGTGTTCCACAGGAACCCCGCCGGGCAGTGACCGGCCATGTAGGTCATCGCCTGCACGGTCGGCGGCGTCCAGCAACCGCCCTTCCAGCCGAGGAAGAAAGTCGTCCAGATCGGATCGTCCTTGAGCAGCCCCTTCTCGCGCATGCGCATGGCGTTCCAAACGCCGCCGTAGTGGAAGGCCTCGACCTCCATCTTCACGCCGAGGCGTCCCGTGATCTCGCAGTATTCCTTGAGCTCGTCGCGGTCGTGGATGGCGTAGAGCTCGACCGGCTCGTGCCCGGGCTCGTAGTCGAAGCACTCGTCATGGGCGTTGAAGCAGGTCGAGATCATGTCCGGCCGCTGGTCCTCCATCAGCAGCTTGCGCTGCGGGAAGCGGCCGTTGGCGATACCGTACTGGATGATCGCGTCGACGTTGTCGGTGATGCCGGCGCGCAGCTTCCGCCAGCCCGGAATATCGAGATCGGAGAGCTTGGTGCCGTCGGCCTGGATCTTCTTGTCGACCGTGTAGGGACCATGGAGGTGGCAGACCGCGGCGCCGGCGTTGACCGAGCGCACGTAGTCGGCCGCGACGAAGTCGAGGCCGCGAGGCGTCGGATTGCTGGGATTGGACGGGTACGACATCGTCGAGTCGCAGGTGATGGTGATGATCAGCTTTTCCATGTTTCTCGACGCTGCCTCTTTGGTCCTCTGATTGTGCTCAACTAGCCTGCAAACCGCGCGTCGGGTTCGCCGCCGACGCCGACGTCGATGGCGAGGATGGAGCCGGCGAGCGGCTGGATGCTGAGCGCCTCGGGCGAAAGCGAGTAGCGCGCGGTGGTGATGAACAGCGTGCGCCCGTCGCGGCCGCCGAACGCGACCGAGGTCGGAATCTCGACCGGAACCTGCAGCACGCGATCGACCCGACCCAGCGGGTCGTAGCGCACGACCCGCCAGCCGCTGGCGTGCGTGAGCCAGTAGCAGCCGTCGCGATCGACGACCGCGCCATCCGGCGCACCCTGCTTGCGCTCGATCTCGATGAAGACACGCCGGTTGGTCAGCGTGCCGCTATCGGGGTCGCAATCGAAGCACCATACGACGCCGCGCCGGCTGTCGGCGTGGTAGCCGACGCGGCCATCTGGCGAGAACGCCGTGCCATTGGAGGCATAGATGCCGTCGGCCACACGCGGACAGGCACCGTCAGGGTCGAGGCGGTACAGCGCCCCGGTCGGCTCGGTCTCATCGAGATGAAGGCTACCGGCCCAGAAGCGCCCTTTGCGGTCGGTGCGGCCGTCATTGAAGCGATTGTGTCTCCGCTCGAGTTCGGGCCGGGCGAGCGCTTCCGGTTCGCCACCTGGCTGATAGGCGTAGAAGCCGTCGCGAAGCGCCAGCACGAGGCCGCCGGAGCGCCGGAGCGCAAGCGAACCTACCGGACCGGCAAGCTGAAATTTCTGGTCACGGCCACTGGAGGGATCGAACCGGTGGACCTCACCCCGAAAGATGTCGACCCACCAGAGGACATCTTCCTCGGCGTCCCAGACCGGCCCCTCGGCGAGATCCGCGTTCGCGGCGAGCGCGACTTCGACGCCGCTCATCCGCGCGCGAACTCCCCTTGGAAGCTGAACGTGTCGCACCGGCGGCTTTGCCGTTCCGGACGCGTTTTCCACCCCACCACGCATCCTCCCAGATGCACTCCATTCGCATTTGGCAACGAATGTTCATATAACGAACATGTTGACCATAATGTGAATATGGGCATACTTCCGGCGCGCGAGTCAAGGTCGATATGCCAAACCGGCGGCGGCCAACTCGTCGAGCCGGCGACGCGGGCAACCGCCGTCGCGGGCACAATAGCGAGACACGGCGGGGCACGAGGGCTATCGCTCTGGTGTCCGAAGGTGGATCGCAAACGTTGGGGGGAATAGCGCGTGACGTCGAAACGGGCGCTGGAGATCAAGGATCGTCTCCGCCGCGGTGAGGTTGTCTATTCCGCGTGGCTGACGTTCAGCTCGCCGCAGATCGCCGAGGTCATCGCCGGCAGCGGCTTCGACGTCGTGATGGTCGACATGGAGCACACGTCGGTCGGGCTGGAGACGCTCGAGGCCGTCATCGCCTCCGTCGGCCGCTGGGATCCGGTCACGATCGTGCGGGTGCCCGGCCATGACCCGGCGCTGATCAAGCGCGTGCTCGACATCGGCATCGACGGGATCATGGTTCCGCAAGTGATGGATGCCGCGCAGGCGAGGAACCTGGTCGCGGCGGTGAAGTATCCGCCAGCCGGAAAGCGCGGATACGGACCGCGCCGCGTCAGCGACTTCTTCCGCGAGGCGAGTTACTTCAACGGCGCCAACGACCGCACGTTCGTCATGCTCCAGATCGAGCACGTCGATGCCTCGCGCGTCGCCCATGAGATCGCCGCCGTTCCCGGCATCGACGTCCTCTGCCTGGGGCCGGCCGACATGGCCGTCTCCTGCGGCCATCTCGACGACCCGTCGCATCCATCCGTCCAGGAAGCCTGCGAGCGCGTCTTCGCGGCGGCAGCGGCGAACAACCTGCCGGTATGCATGGGACGTTACGAGGCGGCCGAGGACCAGCCGGCGCTGGTGGAGCGCGGGGCGCGCTTCGTCATCGCGTCGGACGATCTGTTCGTGCTGCGCCACGGGCTTGCCGACCACCTGGCGGAAGCCCGCCGGGTGAT
>DASZQY010000126.1:0-4175 GCA_035549395.1 Bauldia sp. | reverse complement strand
CTTGCCGACATCCTGCGGCCCTCGATCGACGACGCGCGCCAGCTCACCGGCCTCGACGACGTCGACGCTATCGCCGACTACTACCTCGCCCTCGGCCCGAAGATCGTCGCGATCACGCTGGGCGATTCCGGCGCGCTGATCGCGACGCGCGAGAAGCGCGAGCGCAGCGCGCCGCGGCCGGCGAAGCTGGTCGATGCCACCGGCGCCGGCGACATGTTCACCGGCGCGTTCCTCGCCGAGTATCTGCGCACCGGCGATGCGTTCGCCGCGGGGCGCTATGCCAACGTCGCAGCCGCACTTTCCACCGAAGGCTACGGCGCCGTCGCGCCGATGCCTCTGCGGGCGGCGGTCGAAGCGGCGATGGCGGGCAGGGTGCGCGAGCCAGCGTCGGGGAAACACTAGGTTTCCGCAGTCTCACCCGTCACCCGGGCGAAGGCCGAGGCCTGACCCAACCCTCCCCTTGCGGGAGGGTCAAAACGCCGAAGGCGTTTTGGGGAGGGGTGGCTTCGTTGTCAGCCTCACTTCACGCTGATCACCACCGCCCCGGTCGCTTCCTTCAGCTTCTGCGGCGAGACCTCGAACACCGCGTTCGGTGTCCCGGCCGCTGCCCACACCGTCCCGTATTGGAGCAGGTCGGCGTCGATATACGGGACAAGCCTGCGGTCGTGACCCAGCGGCGGGATGCCGCCGATCGCAAAGCCCGTCTCGTCGCGCACAAAAGTGGCGTCCGGCCGCACGATCGCCTCGCCGATGGTCGCGGCCACCGCCTTCTCGTTTACCCGGTTCACGCCCGAGACCAGAAACAGGTACGGCTTCTTCGATGTTTTGCCTTGGAATATCAGTGACTTGACGATCTGGGCCACGCTCGTGCCACAGGCCGCGGCGGCCTGTTCGGCGGTGTGGGTCGAAGCCGGCATGATCATCACGGTCACGTCGAGGCCGAGCGCCTCGGCGGCCTTCTGCACCCGTTCGGCGGCAGGCGGTAGCACATTCACCACAGTTCACTCCTCCTGGCCCCGCCCATGCACTTTTCGCTGTCGCGGCGGTGCGGAGTTGGTAACAATCGGTTAACCGTCGCGGTCTCCGGAGCCTGAATAGCGTTGAGCGACACGACCGACAATCGCGGTGAGCGCGTCCGTTCGTTGCGCGATGCCCTTCGCCAGGTGCGCACGGCCGAGACCGAGCGCGCCGACGTCGTCGTCGAACTGCGCGACGCCGAGCGCGCGCGGCTGGAAATGCTGGCCGACGAGCTGCGCTCCGTCTTCAATGAGGTGCCGGCCGACGATGAGCAGTTCATCTTCACGGTGGCGCCGGGCACGCCGCCGCGCCTGTGGATCGACATGACGTCGTTTGTCGTCATGGGTCGCGACCGCCGCGTCTATCGCTTCCTCAAGGATACTCGCCTCGGCCGCACGGTCATCGTCGAGACGCCCAAGATCGAAGACGTGGCCGACACGATCACCCACTACGTCGCCGAGCGCATCATCGAGCGCGAGCGGGCGATGGAGGGCGACTGGCTGATCAAGCGCGTCCAGCGCGACGACGCCACCCGGCTTGCCGAGGAGAGCCGCCGCGATGAACTCAGGCGCAGCGAAGCCCGCGATGCGCTGGCCGCCGCCGCAGCGATGCGCGAGAACCGCCGTCGCGCCGACCCGCGCTACATCGGCTGGGCCGTCGCCGCCTTTCTTGGCGGGCTGCTCGTCGGCATCGTTGCGCTCCTCGCCTACGCCTGGGTCGCCGTCGGCTAGGCCAGCTTCGCTTCCGAAACCGTCGTGATCTTGTCTTGGCGGAAGCCGCGCTCGGTGAGCGCGATGGTGAAAGGTCCGCCCGCCGTTCCCTCGATACGGATCAGGTTGTAGGCCCCGCCGGGATGGTAGCGGTTGGGCGTGATCGCCGGCGCTGCGGCGCCCACCACCGGCACCGGGCCCTTCGGCCCGTCCATATGTGCGATCGACGTGCGGTGGTTGTGGCCGTGCAGGATGAGCTCCGCGCCGTGCTTCGCCACTGCCTCCTGTACCAGCGAGGCGTTGATCAGCCGTCGTGGCCATGTCGTCAGCGAGCCGAGCGGCGGGTGGTGGATCAGCACCACGCGGCACAGCCCCTCGCGTCCGGTCTCGGCCAGCGCCGCGTCGAAGGCTTCCGCCTGCCTGTGGTCCATGAATCCGGTCGCCATGAACGGCCCGGTGGCGACCGCGGTGGAGAGTCCGATGAGCGCGATCGCGCCCCGGCGCCGCACGAACGGAAACGCCATCGTCGGGTTGGGGTGGTCGCCGTTGGCATAGGGCAGCCAGGTGGCGCTGTAGCGTTCCACCGAGCGGCGCAGGTATGCGTCGTGATTGCCGGGCACGACGGTCACATTCTCGGGGGTGCCCAGCGATTGCAGCCAGACGAGAGCCGCGTCGTATTCGGCGTCGAGCCCGATGTTCACGAGATCGCCGGTGACCGCGATATGGTCGGGATGCTGCCTGTGGACATCGTCGGTGATCGCGCCGAGCACCGTCTCGTCGTAGACGCGCGAGCGCCGCTGCCAGTTGAAATAGCCGAACACGCGCTTGTTCGCGAGTTCGCGCAACCTCACCGGCGGAAGCGGCCCAAGGTGGACGTCCGAGATGTGGGCGAGGAGCGCCATCCCCGCCCGATTAGCCGAGTGGAGAGGGAGTCGTAAAGCCGAACTGTCGCCTCAGCGGGCGAGGAACGCGATGAACACGCCGGCCGTGCGGCCAGCGCGCAGCGCCCCGCCGGCCCGCAGGCTGCGGAAAGCGTCGATGCGACGGGAGATACGGGCGAACATGATAAGGTGCCTTCTTGTTGTCGGCGCTGAGATAGCCATCCGGAGAGGATCCCGCCAGTCGGGGCCACGCGGGGCTCGTCTGCAGGACCGGCATGGCAGGCAATGCCAGCTAAAGGTTTAATTTCCCTTGCGAATCCGCCTTCCGCTTCGTCCTTACCTGGTCTTCGCCCGCTATACGAGGGCGTTAACCCTGGGGATTCGCGGGGTCGTTCTGGACGAGGGTGACCGCCGCGTTCTTTTGGTCCGACATACGTACGTCGAGGGCTGGCACTTCCCGGGCGGCGCGGTCGAGCCCCGCGAGACCGCACATGAGGCGCTGGCGCGCGAACTGGACGAGGAAGGCGGGATCGCGCTGACCGGTGGCGCCGAGCTGTTCGGTCTCTACCTCAACCGCCGCTATTCCCAGCGCGACCATGTCGCGGTTTTCGTGTGCCGGCAGTGGCGCCAGGACCACCCGCCGAAGGTCCCCAATCTCGAGATCGAGGACGTCCGCTTCTTCGATGTGGCCGATTTGCCGCGCGGCACCACCGAGGCCACCCAGCGCCGCCTCGCGGAGATCCTGCGTGGCGAGGTGCGCTCTGCCGACTGGTGAGGCGTCTGGACGCCGTGCCGCGCGTCGTGCTAAGGGCGCCGCCCATGGAGAGGCTTCGGCTGCGACGACGAATGATCCCCGGCTTCCGCCGGCCGCGTTCTGCGCCCCCGTCCGCGCGCGCCTGATCCTCCCGGCTCAGGCGTTCGGAGTGACGGCAATCGTCCTCCTGCCTGAAGGCTTCCCCGCAATGCCCTCCGCCCCGTTTGCGTATCGGAACGAACAGCCGTCCGACGCGCCCGCGATCGACGCTCTCCACGCCGAACTGTTTCCGCCCGATTGGACGAAGCGCGCGGCCTACGTGCTCCGTGATGGCGTGCCGCCCGATTTGGCGATTTCGTTCGTGGCGACCCTGGATGGCCGCCTCATCGGCTCCGTGCGCATGACGCCGATCACCATTGGCGGCCGTCCTGCGCTCATCCTCGGGCCGCTGGTGGTGCGGCCGGAGTACAAGGGGCAGGGCGCCGGCAAGACGCTGGTGCGGACCGCGCTCGCCGCCGCCAAGGCCGCCGGCCACCGCGTGGTGATGCTGGTCGGCGACCTGCCGTATTATGGCCCGCTCGGCTTCACCTTCCTCGGCCGCGGCGTCGTCACGCTGCCCGCCTGGGTCGATCCGGATCGCGTTCTGGTCGCCGGCCTTGCCCCCGGCGCGCTGGATGGATTGGGAGGGCAGGCGGAGAACGTTCGCGTTAACGCGCGACCCTAACCTCCCCCTCGAGGGGAGGTCGAAATCGCGTTTGCGATTTCGGGTGGGGGTGCTTGCTGGTGCAGGCTGGGCACCCCTCCCCAAAGCCG
>DASZQY010000125.1:0-11537 GCA_035549395.1 Bauldia sp. | reverse complement strand
CCGAATGCCGTTCGCATGGGTTCGGTGCGCGCGTCTCGCCCCACCGTCTTCATCAGTTCGACAGCGATGACAAAGTCCTCGATATCTGCCTGCTGCCAGTAGTCGGCATCGTTGAAAATATCCGGCAGTAGGTCGATTGCCACACTCGCGGCCGCAATACCGAGCCGCGCCCGCAGCTTTGCCGTTTGCAGTGCCTCGACAAGCCAGTCACTGAACGCGGCGCCGTGGGGTCGCGGTGGCGGCCGCCGCAAGGGCGCGCGAAGTATTCGCTCGGCATCCCTCCGATCGATTTCGCTTGAGCGGCCGAGCAGATCGAAGATCGCGGCTTGATGGTATAGGTAGGCGACGCCATAAAGTGGCACATCGTGCGCGAATGCGGCCACCAGATCTGGATGCGCAACGGGCGTTGCCGCAAGCCGCAGCGCCGCGAGCGCATGGTGCGTGTCCCACAGGCTGGGCTCTTCGACGCCATCGGACTTGTAGAAACAGAAGCCGCCGTTCGAACACTGCCTGCCTAGCAGGTATCGCGCTGCACGTGTGATGGCATCTGTGATTCTGGCGTTGAGATCGTCGGCACGCACGGTCACACGCTCATGGCTTTCCCGTGCGGACGAGCGGATTGCTGAATAGCGCGCTGGCTCCAAGCTCCTTTTCAATCTCGATCAGGCGATTGTACTTGGCGATCCGCTCGCCACGGCTGAGCGACCCCGTCTTGATCTGGCCGCCGCCCATCGCCACGGCAAAGTCGGCGATGAAGGCGTCGTCGGTCTCGCCCGACCGGTGCGAAACGACGTACCGCCATCCGGCCTGACGGCAGAGGTCCACGGCGGCGATCGTCTCGGTGACCGTGCCAATCTGGTTCAGCTTTATCAGAGCTGCGTTGGTGGTCTTCTCGGCAATGCCGCGGCGGATGAATTTTGGATTGGTCACGTAGATGTCGTCGCCGACGATCTGGATGCGCTCGCCGAGGCGGGCGGTGTGCTCCCGAAAGCCGTCCCAATCGCGTTCGCCAAGCCCATCCTCGATCGAGATGATCGGATAGCGGTCGATCCATTGTTCGTAGAGATCGGTAAGTTCACTCGACGTCTTCTTCCCGACCTTTGATCTTGTCAGGTCGTAGCCGTCGTCCGTGGCGAACGAGGAGGCGGCAGGGTCGAGAGCAATCGCGATGTCCTTCCCTGGTGCGTATCCGGCGGCAGCTATGGCGTCGGTAACGAGTTCGCATGCCTCTTCGTTGCTGGACAGACTTGGCGCGAAACCTCCCTCGTCACCCACACCCGTCGGATAGCCCCGTGCCTTTATCAGTGCCTTCAATGCGTGAAACGTCTCGGCGCCATAGCGTACCGCCTCGGTGACGGTCGGCGCGCCGATCGGCACGATCATGAATTCCTGGAAGTCGAGGGAGTTGTCCGCGTGAACGCCGCCGTTGACGACATTCATCATGGGCATCGGCAGCCGGCGAGCCTCCGTTCCGCCAAGGTACGAATAGAGCGGCAACCGTTCCGTCAGCGCGGCGGCACGCGCGACAGCCATCGACACGCCCAGGATCGCATTGGCGCCGAGTTTCGATTTGTCGTCCGTGCCATCGAGCGCGATCATCGCTCCGTCGATTTCGGCCTGGCGGGTGACTTCCATGCCCGCGAGGCGCGGCGCGATGACGTTGACCACGTTTGCCGCCGCCTTGAGCACGCCCTTGCCGCCGTAGCGCTTCTTGTCCCCGTCCCGTAACTCGAGCGCCTCGAACTCGCCGGTCGAGGCGCCGGATGGAACTGAAGCGGCGGCGGTCGCGCCGTCGGACAGCGTGACGGCCACCTTGAGAGTCGGATTGCCGCGCGAATCCAGGATTTCCAGTGCGGCAAGGCTAACGATTTTGCTTGTCATCCAGTACTCCGGGGTAGGGAAATGTTGTGTGGTCGCGACGGCGCTTGATCGCGACGTGCGGCGATCCAGGCCATCACGTCTGCGGGCCGCCCGCTCTGGAGCTTTAGCCACTTCGTTGCGCGGAGGTCGGCGTTGCCTGCGCGCCAGTGCTCCGAAGTAAGGATCAGCTGCCACGGCCGGCCGGGCCGCTGGTGGCGCACGGCGAGTACGTCAATTGCCAGCGAGTAATCCTCGCCGGCATAGCGATGTTTGCTGATCGTGCAGGCGACGTCTTGGATCTGCCAGCGCAGCCTCTCCACGCCCGGCTCCGGGCGTCCGACGATCGCCTCTATCTCCAGAATGGTCCGCGCATTGCCCAGTCGCCGCACGAAAAGCTCCACCAGCGGGTAACAAACCGGCGTCGCGGCCACGTCATGCGGTCGCGCTGCTGCGTCATTTTTCGTCGCGGCGGAAGCAGAAATGGATTCTCCCACTGCGTCGAAGGCAGTAGGAGTCATCAGCCCGAGGCGGTTATCCGGAGGACTCCATCTCCGCTGCCAGCATGAGCCGCAGAAGCTGCCCGGTCAAGGAGATGAGCATGCCGCAATACCGTTCGCGTACCACCACCCACGGCCGCAACATGGCCGGTGCCCGCGGCCTCTGGCGCGCCACCGGCATGAAGGATTCCGATTTCGGCAAGCCGATCATCGCGGTGGCCAATTCCTTCACCCAGTTCGTGCCGGGCCACGTCCACCTCAAGGACCTGGGACAGCTCGTGGCGCGCGAGATCGAGGCGGCCGGCGGCGTCGCCAAGGAATTCAACACCATCGCCGTCGACGACGGCATCGCGATGGGCCACGACGGCATGCTCTATTCGCTGCCGTCGCGCGAGATCATCGCTGACTCCGTCGAGTACATGGTCAACGCGCACTGCGCCGACGCGCTGGTGTGCATCTCCAACTGCGACAAGATCACGCCCGGCATGCTGATGGCCGCGATGCGCCTCAACATCCCGGTGGTCTTCGTCTCCGGCGGTCCGATGGAAGCCGGGAAGGTCCTGCTGAAGGGCAAGCAGAGGGCGCTCGACCTGATCGACGCTATGGTGTCTGCCGCCGATGACAAGGTCACCGATGAGGAGGTGAAGGTCATCGAGCGCTCCGCCTGTCCGACCTGTGGCTCGTGCTCCGGCATGTTCACCGCCAATTCGATGAACTGCCTCACCGAGGCGTTGGGGCTGGCGCTGCCGGGCAACGGCTCGACCCTCGCCACGCACGCCGACCGCAAGCGGCTGTTCGTTGAAGCCGGTCACCTCATCGTCGATCTCGCCCGCCGTTACTACGAGCAGGACGACGCCGGCGTGTTGCCGCGCTCGATCGCGAGCTTCGCCGCCTTCGAGAACGCCCTGTCGCTGGACATCGCCATGGGCGGTTCCACGAATACCGTGCTTCACCTGCTGGCCGCGGCGCAGGAAGGCGAGGTGCCCTTCACCATGGCCGACATCGACCGTCTGTCGCGGCGCGTTCCGTGCTTGTGCAAGGTGGCGCCGTCGAAGTCCGACGTCCACATGGAGGACGTGCACCGCGCCGGCGGCATCATGGCCATCCTCGGCGAGCTCGACCGGGCAGGGTTGGTGCACCGCGATACGACGACGGTTCACAGCGCCACGCTGGGCGACGCACTCGATCATTGGGACGTGCGCCGCTCGCAGAGCAACGCGGTGCACGATTTCTACCGCGCCGCTCCGGGCGGCGTGCCGACCCAGGTTGCCTTCAGCCAGGATCGCCGCTACGACGACGTTGACGTGAATCGCGAAAGCGGCGTCATCCGTGATGCCGAACACGCCTTCTCGAAGGATGGCGGCCTCGCCGTGCTCTACGGCAACATCGCCGCCGACGGTGCGATCGTGAAGACCGCCGGCGTCGATCCCTCGATCCTCGTCTTCAACGGGCGCGCGCGCATCTTCGAAAGCCAGGACGCGGCGGTGGAGGGCATCCTCGGCGGCAAGGTCGTCGCCGGCGATGTCGTCGTCATCCGCTATGAAGGTCCGCGCGGCGGTCCGGGCATGCAAGAGATGCTCTATCCGACCAGCTACCTGAAATCGAAGGGACTGGGGAAGAGCTGCGCGCTGCTCACCGACGGGCGCTTCTCCGGCGGCACCGCCGGCCTTTCCATCTGCCACGTCTCGCCGGAGGCGGCCGAGGGCGGCGCGATCGCCCTGATCGAGGAGGGCGACCGCATCGAGATCGACATCCCCAACCGCAAGCTCCACCTCGCCGTCAGCGACGAGGAAATGGCCCGTCGCCGCGAGGCGATGATCGAACGCGGCGCCCGGGCGTGGCGTCCCGCCAATCGCCAGCGCCACGTCTCGGCGGCGCTCCGCGCTTACGCGGCGCTGACGACCAGCGCCGCGCGCGGCGCGGTCCGCGATGTCACGCGCCTTGAGCGGGAGGCAGGGGGCTGAGCGTGGCGCCGCTGCGCACCGTGGCACCTGGCCCGGGTGCGTCTCCGCGCTCGAAAATTGCGGCGTAGAGGTCCTCGCCGTAGCTCGTGCGTTCCGGCGGCGCCGGCTCGAGGTGGAAGCTGCGCTCTCCACCTTCCTGGCGCTGCGCCCGCAGGAAATAGACTTCCCCCGGCGGTCGGCCTTCGAAGTCGTGCGCTAGCTCATACATGTGCGTGACGAAGAACGTCTTGACGTCGTCCTCGACCAGCGCGGTCACGATCTGGCGGCCGATCTCGGAACCTTCGCGCTCGTTGGTCGAGGCAAAGGACTCGTTGAACAGCATCAGCGCGTGCGGGCGGATGCCGTCCACCAGCGCGTTCATGCGCGCCAGCTCCTCGTCGAACTTGCCGCTGCGCATGCTGGAATCTTCCTCGCGCTTGTAGTGCGTGAACACGCCGGCGCGCACGTCGGCCCTGAACGCCTCGGCGGCCACGAACATGCCGGCCTGCATCATCAGCTGCGCCTGGCCGACGCTTCTCAGGAACGTCGACTTGCCGCCTTGGTTGGCCCCGGTGACGACAACGAGCCGGGCACCGCCGGCGGCGATGTCGTTGCCGACGATCTTGCGCTTGAGCGTCAGTGCCAGGGCAACGTCGCAAAGGCCGTGACATTCGAAGGCGCGGCGGTCGAACGGCGTCGGCTCGGCAAATGCCGTCGGCTCGCCCAGCTCGGCAAGAGTGTCGTGCAGGTTCAGGCAGCCGACATAGAAAGCAAGCTCCGCCCGTAACGCGGTCAGGAAGCTGACGATATGATCGGTCGACTGCTGCAGCGCATTGGCGACGAGCATGACGCCCTTGTCTCGGAGGTCGCTCAAGGCGCGTGCGCCCTGCTCGTCGCGGGGCTGCAGGTACCAGGTGAAATGCGGTGTGCCGTCGCCGAAGAGGCGCGCGAACCAGGCGCGGGTGTCGACGTTCGGCTTGCGCAAAACATAGGAAACGCCCTTGTTGCCCGGTCCGAGGCGCGCACTTACCAGCACCCCGTGGCGGAACTGAAGCTCGGCCAGATGGGCCGACACGCTGGCGAAGAAGGGCTCGTCGAGTTCGGCCTTGATCGTCCGGCAGAACGCACTCAGCCCGGCGGAGCGGAACCTGGCGCTGTCGCGGTCGACGATGGCGCGAAGCCGGCGCAGTTCGCCCGAGAACAGCTCCAGCGCTTCGACCGCATTGGTCAAACGGCCGCCGGGGTAGTCGAAGAACGTCCGCCAGCGCTTGCGGTTCTTTTCCAGCGCGCCGCCCGCCAATGCATAGAGTTCGCGGATCGTGGCCGCATTGGCGAGGCAATCGCGGAGGATATCCTGTCGATAGGCGATGCGATCGAGCGCGATCTCGCCATTGAGCAGCGTCTTGGCGGCAACGTCGCGGATCAGGCCGTCCTCGCGCGCCATCGTATCCAGAATGACGTTGAGCTCGAGGTCGTTGACCAGGTCGCCGGCATTTGCCGGCAGCTTCTGGTCGGGATCGAAATCGCCGTCCGGGGCGAGGAGATGCGCCTTCATGATCCGAGCCTCCGCTTCAGGTCGTCGTAGGTGAGGCGGTATTTCTGGGCGATCGCCATGGCGTAGGCGAGGCCGTCGGCCGGCCGGCGCACGATCTGGAAAGTGCGCTCGGCGGGATTCTCGGGGACGACCGTGCTGACGACGCTGACGGTCTGCGGCCCAAGCGATGCAAGCTCGTCCATGAACGTCACGCAGACGCCGAGGGCGTCGATGGCCATGACGCGCTCCAGCACCTTTCGCCCCAGGAACACGGCGTCGTGCAGGGCTGTCGACGTGAAAATCTCGTTCATGATGATGACGCTGCGGTCGGTCGCGGCTTCCAGGATGGCGTGGACGCGCACGAGATCGTCTTGCAGCTTGCCGCGGCCGGTACGGACGTCTTCCTCGCGCTCGAAATGGGTGAACAGTTGGTCGAACAGAAACAGCCTGGCGCTGCGGCCCGGCACCGGGCACCCCAGCTTGGCGAGGTAGTGCAGTTGCCCGAATGCCCGAGCAAAGGTGGTCTTGCCGCCCTGGTTGGGGCCCGAGACGACGAAGATGCGCTCGCCGCCGGCGAGGTGAAAACTGTTGGTGACGACCGTCTTCTTCTCGCCGGCGAGCTTGAAGGCCAGTGCCAGGTCGAAGCCGTCGGTGCTTTCGACGGCTTTGGTGTCGACCAGAATCTCGGGATAGCAGAACGCCACGCCGAGGCGCGCCACCTCGGCCATGCGCGTCAGGCAGGCGAGATAGAATTGAATTTCGCGGTCGAAACGGGCGATCGTCTCGTCGAGATAGTCCGCACGGCTTTGGCAGAAAGTCGTGAGCCGGCTGAACAATTCGGGATAGAGGCGGGCGACGTTTTCGAGGATTGCCGCCTCGACGTGATTCATTTCCTGGGATGGCTCCTCCGCGTCCGACTTGTCTTCCGTCGTCTTCTGACGAAAGCGCTCGAAAGTTGCGAGCACGTCCTTGCTGTAGTCGGCTTCCTCGGCGTAGACGCGCGCGGTCACGCTGCCGTCTTTTATGGTGAGGCTGTATCGCACGCTCGCGAGGTCGCGGTTCAGTTCCTCTGTCTCGCGGGCAAGCGTGCGGAAGGCATCGCCGGCAATGTAGTTGGCCACGTATTCGCTGATGCCGATGAGCCCCGCCGAACGCGCGGCCGGAGACAAGCCGGCACCTAAAGTGCGGATTGCCTGACAGTAGAAGTCGACGGCGTCGAGGAACCAGCGTTGCTTCTGGCGGGTGTAGTAGGATTTCTTGACGAGCTGCAGGCGGTCCCGCATGCGCAGCATGTGCCGCGCGAATTCCTCGATGGTTGCGCGGAGGGCGGGCTGCTCGACGTCCCGCATGACGTCATGGCGATAGCGGATGGCGTCGGCGCTGCCGAGTGGCACCGAGAAGAACGGCTTGAGGTCGTACCCATCCTTCCCGGCGGTCAGGTTGCCGACGATCTGGTCGATGTTGAGGTCGCCGAAGAAGGGTGCAGGCGCCGCGCTCTGGGCACGGCTGGCATCCTCCGGATCGACGAACAGCACGCTGGTGAGAGGCCCTCCGGGCGCGGGCTGCATCTCCGTCTTCGCCGGGCAAAAACGGAACACCTCGTCGGCAGGCAGCACCAGACTGGTGGCCGGCGGACGATCGTTCTTCGCCTCAAGGGCCCACTTGGCGGGCTGAACGTCGTTGGCCATGGAATCTCCTGCCGCTGTCGCGCAGGAGTTATTGGCCACTGAAGGCGGTTGTCGGTGAACTCCACCACCGTCACCAGGACGATGTAGTTGGCCTCGGTACGGTGGTCAAGTAAGGGCGGAGGCCTGCGCTGCCTTCGTGAATCCTGAGATACCGGCGACGCTGAGCCAGTAGCGCGAGGGTCGGTCGGTCCGGCGTGTTCCGTTCTGCGCTGATCGGGCGGTGGTGTCGCCGCCTGCGGATTGCTCAGGCGTCACCCATTTGGGTGAGGCGGGCAATTCCTGTCGCGCGCTAGCTTGACCGCAAAACGTCGAAACCAGAGGGCTCGCCGATGAACTTCAGGCGGGGTATTGCTGCCACCGCAGTCCTTCTCGGCGCGGTTGCCGCTTCGATCGGCTTCACTGAAATTCGCGCCGCGCAGGATCCGCTGCTCAGATACTGTCCGTCGCATATCGGCGGCACCGACTGCGCTACCGCAGCCCGGTTGTTCCTGCAGTTCGGCAACCCCACTGACGACGAACTGGTGACGTTGGTCAAGGTCATCGCTGCAAAACTCGGCAGCGGCTATCACTCGCACACCGCGTATGCCAGCACGATCAAGGGGCTCGGCCTTCTGGCCAGAGCAATCGACGGCAGAGGTCAGCGCAACACCGCGGTGAAGCTCGTCAACACCCTGGCCTTCGCGGGGCCTGGCGAAACAGGCGACAGTTCAAGTTCGAGCTCGTACGGCTATGGCAGCTCGAACCACTCGTCACCCAGTGGAACCGGCGGCGGGACGGGCGGCCACAGCAGCTCGGGCCACCCATCGTCCAGCGGCAGCAGCGGTCAGTCGAGCGGGTCGAGCGGTCAGTCGAGCGGCGGCAACTCCAGCGGCTCCAGCGGCGACAACACGAGCGGCAGCACGAGCGGCGACCAGTCGAGCGGGTCGAGCGGTCAGTCGAGCGGCAACTCCAGCGGTGGCAACTCCAGCGGCTCCAGCGGCGATAACACGAGCGGCAGCACCAGCGGTGACCAGTCGAGCGGTCAGTCGAGCGGTGGCAACTCCAGCGGCTCCAGCGGCGACAACACGAGCGGCAGCACCAGCGGTGACCAGTCGAGCGGATCGAGCGGCCAGTCGAGCGGCAACTCCAGCGGGGGCAACTCCAGCGGCTCCAGCGGTGACAACACGAGCGGCAGCACCAGCGGCGACCAGTCGAGCGGGTCGAGCGGGCAATCGAGCGGCGGCAACTCCAGCGGCTCCAGTGGCGACAACACGAGCGGCGGCTGATGGATGCACTGTCCGTACCATCCGCGACCAGCGACCGGCTGCTGCTCATCGCAGTTGCGAAGGCTGCACCGCGCTCGGCCACCAGCGGCTGGGTCGGCATCGCGGGCATCGCCGCGACGCTCGCTGCCATCGCGCTGCTGCAGCCGTGGCTGGAGGTGTCGTGGCTGAAGGCCCTCGCTGTTATGGCCGTCGCGGCTGGCGCGATGATCGCCACCGATGCGGTGACCTGTCACCTGCGTGGCGAGGCCTGGGGATTGGACGGCCGGCCTGTCCGCCCGCTCGATGTCGTCCGCGTCGGCCAGAAGCTCGTCGGTTTCGGGCTGACCGCCGGCGGACTGGCGGCCGCCTACGCTCTGCTGCCGGTCTATGCCGACGCATCCTACATGCCGTTCAAGGAAGCCGCTCTTGCCTCTCTGCCGGCGCTTCTCGTCATCGCCCCGTTCTACATCGCCTATGTAGACCGGAGGCAGGTGGACCCTGACGACGCCTATCAGCAGCTCGCGGCGCTGCTTCGTGGTACGCGGCCTGCCGACTGGACCATCCTGCGCCAGCACGTCCTCGGCTGGCTGGTGAAGGGCTTCTTCCTGCCGCTGATGTTCGGCTATGTCACCGACGATCTCGCGAGCCTCTGGTCGGGGCCGCTCATCCCGGGATTAGACAGCTTCGAGATCGTTTTCGGCCGGCTGATTGATCTCTTTTTCCTGCTCGACGTGCTGCTCGCCAGCATCACCTACACGCTTACCCTCCGCCTGCTCGACACCCACATTCGCTCGACGGAGCCGACGGTCCTGGGCTGGGTCGTGTGCCTGATGTGCTACCCACCGTTCAACACCGTCACCGGCAAGTTTCTCCCTTACGATCAGGACAACCTTTACTGGGGCAAGGTGTTTGCCGCGACCCCAGCCCTTTACGTGCTTTGGGGCAGCGTCATCCTCGTGCTGGTCTTTATCTATATGTGGTCGACGGCGGCGTTCGGGCTGCGCTTCTCCAACCTCACGCACCGCGGCATCATTACCAATGGGCCGTATCGCTGGAGCAAGCATCCTGCCTATCTCTGCAAGAACCTGAGCTGGTGGCTGATCTCGGTGCCGTTCATCGCCGGGGCGGGACCGATGCAAGCCGTGCAATCCTGCCTGCTGCTCGGCGGAGTGAACCTGGTCTATTTCCTGCGCGCCCGGAGCGAAGAGCGGCACCTCGGCCGCGATCCCGTCTATCGCGACTATGCGCGGTTCGTCGCCGGCCACGGACTATTGGCCCGCCTGCGGCACCTCTGGCCATTGGCGGCATAAACCTTCGCTCAGGTTTCTTACCGGCACCCCTCGCAGATCGTCGGTTGCGACACTATCATCGCCGGGCATCCTTCATGCTCGGGGATGACCATTGGCACCCGTCGACAGCGAGGTCGTTGAACTCATCGGCGTGATCTACGACGCCGTCGTGGACCCGGCGCTGTGGTACGAGGCTCTCGACCGCATACGGACCCATTTCAAGCTTCACAATGCAATACTGGGGGTCAACCGCTTCGGTCATGAGCCCTTCTCGATGACTATCCCGGTCAATATTCCCGAGCAATATCTGGCGCTGCAGACACCTGAATATGGCGACGAGGTGCTCCGCTTGTGGGGAGGGGCCGATCAGGTGGCGCGCTATCCACTGGAAGAGCCGGTCGTCCTGTCGGATGTGATCGCCCCCGGCACTCTTGCTGGAAACAAGTATTATCGCGATTTCGGCGAACCGCAGGGACTCGACGATCAGGTCGCCATTGCGCTCACGCGGGATCGCCGGCAGATCGGCAATGTTGCCTTCGGCCGACATCGCGATGTCGGACCTGTCACGGAAGATGTCGTTGCGGGCCTGCGCGTATTGGCGCCGCATCTGCGTCGCGCTGCACTGATCACCGGTATCCTGGAGGAAGAGCGCAAGACCAGAACGATGTTCGAGGCCGTGCTCAGCGCCGTCCGTTCCGGCGTTGTCATCGTGGATCGCCGCGCGCGCATCGTATACGCCAACCCGGTGGCGCAGGCCGTCATCGACGCGGGCGATCCGCTGCGCAATATCCACGGCAGGATCGAGCTTCGCGGCGAGGTGGTCGCCGGCGCGCTCGAAACCGCCGTCCGTGCCGCAGCCGAAGGTGACGTTCCACTCGGCCGGCGCGGCATTGCCGTCCCCGGCACCCGCGCCGACGGCAGTCCGTTCGTGACGCACGTCCTGCCGCTCGGCGATCGCAACGTCCGCGCCGGCATACCGGGTGAGGCCATTGCCGCCGTGTTCGTCGCCGACCGCGACAACGATCCGCAATTCATCGTCGACGCAGCGACGACGATCTACAGCCTGACACCCGCCGAAGCGCGCATCTTCGAGCTGATTATCGGGGGCCATTCCAGCGCCGACATCATGAGGGAAATCCCTATTTCGGCGAACACCCTCAAGACTCATACAAAACGGCTTTTCGAGAAGACGGGCCAGCATCGCCGGGCTGATCTCGTCCGGCTCGCGGCGAAGTTGAGATAGAACGATCTCCCCCTCTACCCCCGTTCGAACCACGAAAACCTTGAATCGGGGATCACCGGCCGCCGCCCCGGGAAATTGCGGGACAGCCGCCTAGCGCGTCGCCTGGTCTGGAATGGTAGCGGAGGAGGGATTTGAACCCCCGACACACGGATTATGATTCCGCTGCTCTGACCAACTGAGCTACTCCGCCACGCCGGCGGATATAAGAAATCCGCCGAAAGGGTGTCAAGGAATACGCC
>DASZQY010000124.1:0-8382 GCA_035549395.1 Bauldia sp. | reverse complement strand
GGAAACGGCGTGAAGGCATCGAGATCGGAGATGCCGGCTTCCCGCAGGCCGCGGGCGGCCCTGACCAGAGGCTCCGGCTCGCCGTATGTGCCGATCACGCCATAGGGTTCGGCCGCGGCGCTCATGCCGAGCCCTCCTCGTGTGCCTCCTCCGCGACCTCGAAGATCGAGATCGCCGGCAGGATGCGGATGAACAGGAACATCAGCGCGAAGAACGTTCCGAGCGAGCCGAACAGCAGCGCGAAATCCAGCCACGTCAGCGTCGCGGTATTCCACGACGACGGCAGGAAGTCCTGCGCCGGCCCGGTGACGACGATGACGAACCGCTCCATCCACATGCCGACGTTGATGAGGATGGCGATGATGAACAGCGGGACCATGCTGGTGCGCAGCCGGCGGAACCAGAGCAACTGGAGGACGCCGACGTTGCAGGCGATCATGACCCAGAAGCATGGCGCGTAGGGGCCGAGCGCGCGGGCGACAAGCTCGTACTGATCGAACGGCGTGCCGGCGTACCAATCGTAGAAGGTCTCGCTGAGGTAGCCGTAGGCGACCAACATGCCGGAGGCCATCATCACCCGGGCGCCATTCTCGATGTGACGCTCGGTGATGAAATCCTGAAGGCCGAAAGCGGAGCGCAGCGGGATCGCGATGGTGAGCACCATGGCGAAGCCGGAATAAAGCGCGCCGGCCACGAAATAGGGTGGGAAGATGGTCGAGTGATAGCCGGGGACGATGCCCACCGCGAAATCGAGCGACACCACCGAATGGACCGAGACGACCAGCGGCGTGGCGATGGCGGCGAGCAGGAAATAGGCGGTCTGGTGCTTCTTCCAGTGATAGGCGGAGCCGCGCCAGCCGAGCGCGAGGATGCCATAGAAAAGCTGCGCGCCGCGGGATTTCGCGCGGTCGCGCAGCACAGCGAGATCGGGGATGAGCCCCATGTACCAGAACAGCAGCGAGACGGTGATGTAGGTGGCGATGGCGGCGAAGTCCCAGACCAGGGGACTGCGCCACTGAGGCCAGTGCATGTGGGTGTTGGGCATGGGCAGCAGCCAGTAGAAGAACCACGGGCGTCCGAGATGAAGAATCGGGAACAGGCCCGCCATGGCGACAGCGAGCAGTGTCATCGCTTCGGCGAAGCGGTTGATCGAGTTGCGCCAGTGCTGGCGGAACAGCAGCAGGACCGCCGAGATGAGCGTGCCGGCGTGGCCGATGCCGATCCACCACACGACGTTGGTGATCATCGTGCCCCAGGCGACGGGAATATCGATGCCGAGCTTGCCGACGCCGACCGCCACCAGATAGGCGATGGCGAAGAGGAACAGCAGCATCAGCAGGAAGAACGCGAGGAAGCCCAGCCAGAAGGCGCGCGGCAGGCGGCCGGCGAGCACGATAGAGGCGATGCGGCCGGTGATTTCCGGATAGCCCGGATCGCCGCGCACCAGCTTGGCCGTGGCCGCGCGCGCCTCAGCCATTGGGGGTTTCTTTCGTATCCTGCGCCAGCGCCGGGTTCGGATTTCGGAGACGCGCGAGGTAGGTGGTGCGCGGGCGCGTGTTGAGGTCGTCGAGCAGCGCGTAGTTCAGCGGTTGCGCCTTCAGTCGGCTGACGCGGCTCGTGGTGTTGTTCTTATCGCCGAAGACGATCGCCTGCGTCGGGCAAGCCTGGGCACAGGCCGGCGTAATCGCGCCATCGGCGATCGGCTGGTCGGCGATCCGGGCGTCGATGCGCGCCCGCTCGATGCGCTGCACGCAGTAGGTGCATTTTTCCATGACGCCGCGCGAGCGCACGCTGACGTCGGGATTCATGAGCGCAGCCAGCGGCGAGGCGCTGCCCTCCCCGTACGGCTGATATTCGAGGAAGTTGAAGCGGCGCACCTTGTAGGGGCAGTTCTGCGAGCAATAGCGGGTGCCGACGCAGCGATTGTAGACCTGCGCATTCAGGCCATCGTGGGTGTGCACAGTGGCGTTAACCGGACAGACGACCTCGCAGGGCGCGTCCTCGCACTGCATGCAGGGCACGGGCTGGAAATCGACGGCCGGGCGGTCGACGGCGCCGCTGTAGTAGCGGTCGATGCGCAGCCAATGCATCTCATGGCCGTTCGCTACCTCGTCGGCGCCGACCGTCGGGATGTTGTTCTCCGCCTGGCAGGCGGAGACGCAGGCCATGCAGCCGATGCACGCCGTCTGGTCGATGACCATGGCCCAGGCTTCCTCGCGGTAAGGCCACGGCGGATAGAGCGTGTCGGAGGCCGGCGTCTCCGGCCGCTCGGCGAAATCCGGATCGGCGACGTATTCGGCGAGCGTGCCGCTGCGGACGATGTCGCGGCCTTCCATAGACTGATGATGCTGGGTGGTGATGACGCGGGCACGATCGCCGGTACGCGTCACTGTCACATCCGCCAGCATCCACGGAGACGACGCGGCGCGGAGAGGATAGACGTCGGTGCCGACGTCCTTGCCGACGGCGCCGGTGTCCTTCTGGCCGAAGCCCAGGGTCAGCGTCAGCACCTCCTCGGGATGGCCGGGCTCGACGGAGACGGGAAGGGTCACCCGGGCGTTGCCGCTGGCGACCGCGATGACATCGCCCGTCGCGACACCGAGGCGGGCGGCGGTGGCCGGGGCGAGGAGCGCCGGGTTGCCCCAGACGATCTTGCTCAGCGGCCGCGGCAGCTCCTGCAGCCAGGCGTTGTTGGCAAATTCGCCGCCGCGCAGCCACGGGTCAGCGACGAAGCGCACGTCGATACCGGACGGAGGCTGCGCCGCGATCGCGGGGACGATCGGCCTTGCATCGAACAGTATCCGCGGCGGCGCGGTGTCGGGGACGATCCCTTTCTGCACGGCCGCGGCCCACGCCGCATCGTCCAGCCCGCCCTCGGTGCGCCAGAACTCGCGCACGATCTCGAGCGGCGTGAAGTTGTAGCGGCCGAGCAGCGCCGACAGGATCTCCTCCGCGGCATGGCCACCGTAAAGGGGACGGACGAGCGGCTGCACAATCGAGGCGGTGCCGTCGAAGGCGCGGGCGTCGCCCCAGCGTTCCAGATCGTGCGCGGCGGGCACATGCCAGCGCGCGGCCTTCGCCGTAGCGTCGACGTAGAGGCCGGCGTGGATGGTGCGTGGCACCTTGCGGAGCGCATCCGCGAAGGCGAGATCGCCCGGCGCGTCGTATGCCGGATTGACGCCCAGCATGAGAAGCGTGGTCACCTCGCCACGCCCCATGCGCTCGGCCAGGCCCACGACATCTACGGCTCCTGCGGGCCGATATTCGGGAGAGGCGATGTAGTCGACCGTCGTGCCGAAAGCACCGAGGGCGGCGTTCATGGCCTGGGCAAGCTGGTGCACTTCCTTCGGCTGATGCGCGCCGGCGGTGACCAGCGCCCTCCCCGGCGCGGCACGCAGATCGGCGGCGATGGCGTCGAGGGCGGCATCAGGAACGGCCGCGGCGCCAGGCGCGCCGCCACCGACGCCGAGACGCGCTGCCAGCGCCGCGGCAACCGCCGGAACCGCACTCGCCCTCACGGCCCAATGATGGTCGGCGGTGGCGCCGGTGACGGTGGGCGTGGATTCCATTGCGTACAGCCGCGCCATGGTGCGGGCGCCGTCGCGCACGATGCGGCGGGCGGCGAAGGCGCGGTCGTGGGCGAGCTTGCCCGGACCGTCGCCGAGGAGATCGTCGTCGAGGCTGACGATGACGTCGGCCTTGTCGAAGTGCGGCAAGATGCGCGTCGGCGCGCCGAACAGCGATGCCAGCGCGTCGTCGGCGCCTGTCGCAGCCAGCGGATCGTGGATGCACACCAGCATCTGCGGGTATGCGGCGCGCAGTTGCTCGACCAGCCACGCCTGCGTCAGCGACGTGAGCGGCCCGGTCATCAGCGCAAAACCGGCGCCGCGGCGCGCGGATAGTTCGGCGCGCAGCGTGGTGATCCCGGCGAGGAAGGCGCTCCAGTCGCTGGGCTGCCCATCCCGCAAGGGGAGCCGCGATCGCTCCGGATCGTAAAGCGACAGGCAAGCCGCCTGCATGATCGCGTCGGTGGCGCCGAGGGATGCCGGATGATCGGGATTGCCTTCGATCTTCGTCGGCCGGCCCTCGTGGCTCTCGACGACCGCGCCGAAGCCATAGCCGCCGACAACCAGCGTCGTGGCGTAATGCAGGGCCTTTCCCGGAACGACATCCGCAGGCTTGTCGACATAGGGCAGGATGTGATCCGCCTTGGTGCAGGCGGTGAGGCCGCCCATGGCGAGGCTGGCAGCGAGCAGCTTCAGCACCGCGCGGCGATCGGGCGCCGCCGCAAAGCGCCCGGCCAGCCGCGGAAATTCGGAATCGACAAACGCGCGAAAGGCGGGCGTATCGGCAAGCTCGTCGAGACTGCGCCAGAATGCGGGGCTGCGCCCGCCGAGCAACGCGGCGCGCAATCGAGGATCGTGCCCTCTATCGATGACAGACATAGCAGTCCGTCATCGTCGCCGGATCGATCTTCTCGTGGGCGGCAAGCACGGTCTGGAGCGCCGCGATATCCGACGGTGCCGACCAATCGGGGTCGAAGACGTCCGCGGGCGGCCGCAGATTCGGGACGGGGTCACGGTGGCAGTTGAGGCACCATTCCATCTGCATGGGATGGGCGCGCATCATCAGCGGCATGCGATCGACCTGGCCGTGGCAGGTGACGCAGGCGACGCCCTTGTTCACGTGGATGGCGTGATTGAAATAGACGTAGTCGGGAACACGATTGACCTGGTTCCACTGGATCGGAAGCCCGCTGGCAGAACTCTGGCGGACGGGCGCCAGCACCGCCGCGTTGGTCCAGATCTGCGAGTGGCAGGTCATGCACACCTCTGTCGGCGGCAGGCCAGCGACGGGAGAGGTCTCCACGTCGGTATGGCAATACCGGCAATCGAGGCCGAGGCCGGCGACGTGGTGCTGGTGGCTGAACGGCACGGGCTGGACCAGCGGATGATCGACCGCGGTGTAGAAGTCCGAGCGGATGTAGAGGGTGGATCCAGTGCCCAGGAAAGCGACGGCGACGACCACGAACAGCATGACCCAGCGGGCGACTGCGTTGGCTTGTGGTCGAAAAACCTGCGGCACAGCAACGGCCATCCCCCGTCAAGCGCTTGGCAGAGTTCAGGAAACGCAAGGCCGCCGTTAAAGGTTCCCGGTCGCGGTTGTCGCAGGCCCTAGCCCGCACCCGCTCCGCCGAGCGGCACGCGGCGCAGGAGGAGCGCGACCGGAACGCCGATCAGCGCCACGACGGCCAGCAGGCGGAACACGTCGATATAGGCGAGAATTTGCGCCTGCTTCTCCAGCCCCTGCATCAGCAGGGCAATTGCCGGACGCGACAGCGCCGCGGGCCCATCGGAGACGGCGCCGGGCAGATGCGATGCAAGCCGGTCGAGATGCTGCACCGGCGCGCTCTCCGGATCGACGCGGGCATCCAGCGCAGCGGCATGGGTGAGCGAGCGGATGGCGAACACCGCCTGCGCGCCGGCGATGCCAAAGCTTCCGCCGAGATTGCGGGCGACATTGAGCAGCGCCGAGGCCTCGTTGGTCTGTTCAGGCTTCAGCCCGCCATAGGCCGCCGTCGTGATCGGAACGAACAGGAACGCCAGCCCGAACGACTGCAGCACCCGCAGCCATGCGACGTGCGTCATGCTCATGTCGGCGCTGATGTCGGTCATCGCCCACATGGCGACGGCCTCCATCGCCATGCCGAAGCCGACAATCCAGCGCGGCTGGACGTAGCGCATGACAATGGCGGTGACCGGCAGCTCGACCAGCGCCGCCAGGCCGCCGGGCGTCATCGCCAGCCCGGCCTGCGTGGCGGAATACTGAAGCACCGTCTGGAGCAACTGCGGCACGATCTGGATCGAGGCGAAGATCAGCGTGCCGGTCGCGAGCACCGCCAGCATGCACAGGGCGAACTGGCGATTGGCGAAGATGCGCAGATCCACGATGGGCTGCTCGCGCGTCAGCTCCCACGGCACGAACGCAATCAACGAAAGCGCCGCGACGATCGCCAGGGCGGCGATCAGCGGCGAGCCGAACCAGCCGGATTCCTGACCGCGATCGATGACGACCTCGAAGCCGCCGAGGGCGAGCGCGATCAGCGCAAACCCGACGGCATCGATCCTGAGCCCGCCGCGCAGCAGCTTATCCCGCTCCTTCCGGTTAGCGGCGGGCTCGGCGACGAACGAGCCGGTGAGCGCCAGTGACAGCAACCCGACCGGCACGTTGATGAGGAATATCCAGTGCCAGGACAAAGTCTCGGTGATGTAGCCGCCGAGCGAGGGTCCGATGGTCGGGGCCACGACGACCGTCACACCGTAGAGCGCGAAGGCCTGGCCGCGGGTTTCGGGCGGGAACGTATCGGCGAGGATGGATTGCTCGCTCGGCGCCAGGCCGCCGCCGCCAAGCCCCTGCAACACGCGAAACAGGATGAGCCAGCCGAGATTGGGCGCCAGCCCGCAGGCGAGCGACGACAGCGAGAACAGAGCGACCGAGGTCATGTAGAAGGTCTTGCGGCCCATGACGGTCGCCAGCCAGCCGCTCACCGGCAGGATCGCGGCGCTGGCGACGAGGTAGCTCGTGACGATCCTCGTGGCCTGCGAGTAGCTCGACCCAAGGCCGCCCGCGATATGGCGCAGCGATACGTTGGCGATGCTCGTATCCAGCACCTGCATGAACGTCGCGATCGAGACGATGCACGCAATCAGCCAGGGATTGTGCCCGCCGGCCGCCGAACGGGCGCCAGCGCCGGCGTCCCTCATCGCACCTTCACCCGCACATAGGCGGACATTCCGGGGCCGAGCGTCGGGCTGACTTTCGGCGGACTGTCGAACAGCAGCTTCACCGGCACGCGCTGCGCGGTCTTGACGAAACTGCCGCTGGCATTATCCGGCGGCAGGACCGAAAACGCCTGCCCGGCGCCGGCCTGAAAAGACTCGACGTGGGCGTCAAAGGTATGGCCGGGGAACGCATCGATGGTGACCGTGGCCGGCTGGCCGGTCTGCATATCGGCGAGCTGGGTCTCGGTGAAATTGGCGGTGATCCAGAAGTCTGCCGGGACGATCGCCATGAGTTCCTGTCCCGGCAGCACCGCACTTCCGGGCGCAGCGACGAGGTGCGCCACCCATCCGGCCACGGGCGCATGGACGGCGACGGCTGCAGGCGCGTCGCCACCCGTCGCCAAAGCTCCGGAGGACGGCGGCGCGGGGGCGATGGTCGCGAGAACGGCGCCGGCTTCGACGCGCTGATTGTCGGTGACCGGAACGCCCGCAATGGTGCCGGCCATCGGCGGGCCGATGTGCACGATGCGGGTATCCACCGTAGCGTCGTCAGTCGCCACGTACTGGCGCGCGTTCAGCCACCACGCCACGCCGCCGACCACGGCGATCAGCACGATGGCAGTGGCGCCGGACGCAATGGCCCAATGTTCGCGCACCAGCGCGAGGGCCGGATTCTGCCTATCCGATTCGCGCGAGCGTTGAGCACTCTGCCGGCGGACGGCGTGGGTGGCGGGCATGACATGCTAACCGCTGTTACCGGGAAGTGCGTATGCCATCACATAGTCGCCGACCGGCGTGTCCATGAAATGGTGTCCGCCAGCCATGATCGCCACGTACTCGCGCCCGCTGGCTTCGAACACCATCGGCGTCGCCTGCCCGCCGGCTGGCAGCTTCGCCGATGCCGCGGCGACGCGAGCGGGAGATCAATGCTGTCGATGTGGTCAATGCTTTTCGGCCGGTGGGATGTGCTTGGCGTGTCGCTAACGCGGCGGGCGGGAGACCGGTTCCACCGAGGCGAAATCACGGGCAGGCAGAGGGCCAGCCGCCGGGAAGAGCATCGACCCAAAACACCACCAGCAAGACGCCGCCGGTTTGCGCCCGAGACACGCCGCGCTGCGTTCTATCGAGGTCGCAACGAGGGCCCTATCCGCATGGCTTCGGCAATCAGGGCGCCGCTGACGCCCCAATCGGTGAACGTGTGCGTCGACATGCAGCAGCTTTTCGGCGCGGCGGGCTTGTGGCCGGCACCGTGGATCGAGCGCCGCCGCGAAGCGATCGAGCGTCTCGCGGCGCGCTTTCCGGAGCGGACCGTGTTCACGCGCTTCGTGCCGCCCGAGAAAGCGGACGACATGCCGCGCGCCTGGCGGCACTTCTACGAGCGCTGGCCGAACGGCACCCGGGCGGAGCTCGATCCGGGCCAGATCGAGCTATTCCCGGAACTCGCCGCCCTCGTTCCGCCAGCAAAGGTCTTCGACAAGCCGGTCTATTCGCCGTTCTCCGGAACGTCGTTCCCGAGACACCTCGCCCAGCGCCATGCCGATGCGCTCATCGTCAGCGGGGCTGAGACCGATGTCTGCGTTCTCGCGACCATCCTCGGCGC
>DASZQY010000123.1:0-3039 GCA_035549395.1 Bauldia sp. | reverse complement strand
CAGGAGAAGCGCCTTCAGCCGGTTGCGTCGGTTAGCCGCGTAGACCTCGGACTTCTCAAGGGGGTCGACCGCGTCCGCGACCTCCTTCTCGAGAACACGATCCGCTTCGGCCGCGGACTGCCGGCCAACAACGTGCTCCTGTGGGGCGCGCGCGGCATGGGCAAGAGCTCGCTGGTCAAGGCCGTGCACGGTGCCGTCAGCGCCGCCGGAAAGCACAGGCTGAAGCTGGTCGAGATTCATCGCGAGGACATCGAGACGCTCCCCGAGGTGATGACGCTGCTCCGCGCCGCACCGCACCGTTTCCTGCTGTTCTGCGACGATCTTTCCTTCGACGGCGACGACGCCTCGTACAAGTCGCTGAAGGCGGCGCTGGAAGGCGGCATTGAAGGCCGGCCGGCGAACGTTGTGTTCTACGCCACTTCGAACCGGCGGCACCTTTTGCCGCGCGACATGATGGAGAACGAGGCATCGACGGCGATCACGCCGGGCGAGGCGGTGGAGGAGAAGGTCTCGCTCTCCGACCGCTTCGGGCTGTGGCTGGGCTTCCACAAATGCAGCCAGGACGAATACCTGGACATGGTGCGCGGCTATCTCGCGCACTACGGCGTCAAGGCGAAGGAAGCGGAGTGGCGGGCAGAGGCGCTGGAGTGGTCCACGACCCGCGGCGCGCGCTCGGGGCGCGTTGCCTGGCAGTTCGTGCAGGATCTGGCGGGGCGACTTGGGGTGACCCTCTAGCAACGCCAGGAAAAGTGTGGGGCACTTTTCCGTCCGGCGTTGCGCCGTAAGAGTGAGGGCTTAGCCGCCCCGCCAGCCCTGTATGATCAGAACCCGCCAGCGGAGGTCAGGACCTGATCAATGGGCTCCCGCCGGCGGGAATTACGCGCCGGCGAGATAGTCCAGAGGATTGACGGGCTTCGCGCCCTTGCGAAGCTCGAAGTGCACCTGCGGCGAGGTCACCGAGCCGGTCATGCCGGCGTGGGCGATGATCTGGCCGCGCTTCACGACGTCGCCGCGCTTGACCAGGAGATCCTGGTTATGGGCGTAGGCCGAGACCCAGCCATCGGCATGACGGATGAGGACGAGGTTGCCGTACCCGGCGAGCTCGTTGCCGGCGTAGATGACCGTGCCGGCTTCCACGGCCTTGACCGAAGTACCGGCCGGCACCGCGAGGTTGATGCCGTCGTTCTTCTCGCCGTTCGGCTTGGTGCCGAAACCGGCGATGATGCGGCCGCGCACCGGCCAGCGGAACGAAGTGCCGTCGGCCGAGGGCGCGTCGGCGACATCGGTGTTCCCAAGGCTGGCGTCGGTCGCGGCCAGCGCGGTGTCGGTGCTGACGGCGGGCGTGGCCGGTGCCGTGTTCATCGCGAGCTGCGTGTCATCCGTGCCGGTGGTCGTCGTCGGACGGAGCGTCGGCGGGTTGGCGGGCGTGCCGTTCTGCGAGACGACGAGCTGTCCGAGCGGCTTCGGCGGCGCGCCCAGCACCTGCTGCTTGGGCGGTGTCGCGGCAGCAACGGCGAGCGGCTTCGCCACGTCGCCCTTCAGGCGCAGCGTCTGGCCGATCTGGAGCTGGCTTTCGAGGGTGAGGCCGTTCAGCGAGGCGAGATCGGACGGGGTCATGCCGGTCTTGCGGGCGACGCTGAACAGCGTGTCGCCTGACATGACGGTGTAAGTCGAGGCGCCGACGGTGTTGGCGGCGAGCATGGCACCCGGCTTGGCGGGCATTGCCGGCATCGCGGGAGCAGCGGGCGCTGTCGGCGCGGCGTATGCGACGGCCGGCGCGTCCGGGTCCTGCAGCCGGTCAGCCGCAATCGGCACGCGCTTCGGTATCACGATGACACGGCCGGCGCGGATGTCGGCCGCACTGTGCAACTGGTTGGCGTTCAGGATCTGGTCGCCCGGCACCCCATACTGGGCCGTCAGCGTGTCGAGGCTGTCGTTGGCGCGCACCGTGATGACGCGGCCGCCGACGGCGGACCACTCGTACGCGCCGGCCGAGGCGGCCATCGGCGCGCCGTAGTCGTCGCCCTGATCGGTCGAGGCATAGGCGCTGGCGGGCGGCGGCAGGCTGGTGCGGCTCACCGAATTGTCGGTGGTCGCGATCTGCGGCATGGGCTGCTGGTAGGCGCTCGACTGATCGGCGCTGCCCAGGATTTCACGCTGGTTTTCGGTTGAGCCGGTGAAGAAGGGCTCCTGAAGCCTGAGCGAATTGCTGCAGGCGGCGCTCATCCCGGCAACGAGGACCACAAACGCAACGTTGAAAACAGGACGCGAACGAAACGCGGTTACAGGGCTACGCATTGCTCAACTCGCACCAGCACCCGGACAGGATCACAGGCGAGTTAACCCCGGTAACGTTGACAAACGTTTAAGCGGCACCCATCAGGCTCAGAGATTGCGCAATGGCCGCAACCGGATGGGTGCGATGCACAAGCTGAGAGTCGAAATGTTCAGCGACGGCGTGATCGCCGTCATCATCACCATCCTGGTGCTGGAACTGCACGCCCCCGAGGGCGCCGAGTGGCGCGACCTCACGCCGCTGCTTCCCGATTTCCTCGGCTATGTGCTGACCTTCGTCTATCTCGGCATCTACTGGAGCAACCACCATCACATGCTCCAGGCCGCCGAGCACGTGAACGGGGCTGTGCTGTGGGCGAACCTCCATCTGCTGTTCTGGCTGTCGTTGACGCCCTTCGCGACGCGCTGGATGGGCGACCACCCTTTCGCGACCATTCCAATCATTCTGTACGGCTTCGACCTGCTGTTCGCGGCGATAGCCTACAGCATCCTGGAGCGGACGCTGATCGGCGCGCAGGGAGCCGGCTCTGCGCTCAAAATGGCCGTAGGCACCGACATCAAGGGGTGGGTGTCGATCGCCTGCTATGTCGTCGGCATCATTGCCGCCTTCGCTGGCTTCGGCTGGCTCGGGCTCCTGCTCTATGCGGTGGTCGCGCTGATGTGGCTGGTGCCCGACCGGCGGATCGAGCGCGTGCTGGGCCGAAAATGACGGCCGGCGAAATGCCGGTGAGCGCCAGCGAAAAG
>DASZQY010000122.1:0-4829 GCA_035549395.1 Bauldia sp. | reverse complement strand
CGGTGGCAGCGCTCGGCCTCGTCCATGTAGTGGGTGGAGACCAGCACCGTCAGCCCTTCCGCCGCGAGCTCGTGGATCTCGTCCCAGAAGTCGCGCCGCGCCTTGGGATCGACGCCGGCCGTCGGCTCGTCGAGCAGCAGGAGCTGCGGCTGGTGCATGACGGACGCGGCGAGCGCCAGCCGCTGCTTCCAGCCGCCGGAGAGCGTCCCGGCGAGCTGGTTCCTGCGGTCGGCGAGGCCGAGGCGGGCCAGCGTCCCGGCCACGAACCTTGCCCGCGGCTTCAGGTCGTAGAGCCGCGCCACGAAGTCGAGGTTCTCGGCGATCGTCAGGTCCTCGTAGAGCGAGAAGCGCTGTGTCATGTAGCCGACCTCGAGCTTGATCGAGTCGGATTGCGTGAGGATGTCGTAGCCGAGGCAGGTGCCTTTGCCTTCGTCGGGCTTGAGCAGCCCGCAGATCATGCGGATCGTCGTCGTCTTGCCTGAGCCGTTCGGCCCGAGGAATCCGACGATCTCGCCGCGCTTCACGCTGAGGTTGACGTGATCGACCACGGTGCGGCCACTGAACCGCTTGGTCAGCCCCTCGATGTCGATGACCGTGTCTTCGCTCACGACATTGACCCGCGTTCACTGTGCCGGAGCGAGCGTGATGTCGAGCGGCTGCCCGACCTTGAGCGCGGTGGCGTCACCCGCCGGCCGCGCGTCGACGCGGAACACCAGCTTGTCGCGGCTGTCCTTGGAATAGATGATCGGTGGCGTGAACTCCGCCTGCGAGGCGACGAACTCGATGTTCGCCTTGAGGCCGGGCGGGCATCCGTCGCAGCTCACGCCGACAGCGTCGCCGACCTTCACCGATGCCAGCGAGCGCTCGGGCACGAAGAAGCGCACCTTGCGGTTGGCGTCCGGCAGCAGCGACACCGCCGGCTGATTGGCTGCCACCATCTCGCCGGGCTCGAAATAGGTCTCCTCGACCAGGCCGGCCGCTGGCGCTTTCACCTGCCGGCGGTCCAGCGCGATCTCCGCCTGCGCCAGGTCGGCCTGCATGGCGGCGACGTTCTTTTCGGCGGCGTCGATCTCGTCCTGCCGGGCAGGGAGCTTGCCGACCAGCAGCTGCTGCTGTGCCGCGTCCACCTGCGCGGCGGCCGCGTCCCGTTTGGCCTTGGCATTGTCGACCACGCTTTGCGCCACCACGCCGCGCTGCAGCAGCGAGAGCTGCCGCGTGTAGTCGTCGTCAGCCTGGGTGAAAGAGGTTCGCGCCGCCCTCAGGCTGGCGTCGAGCACATCGATCTCCTCCGGCCGCTCGCCGGTCTGCAGGTTGGCGAGTTGCGCCTGCGCCTGTGCCAGCCGCGCTTGTGCGCCGGCCACCGCCTGCTTCTGGTCCGCGTCGTCGAGCGTGAACAAGACGTCGCCCTGCGCGACGCGAACGCCGGCCGTGGCCGGCCGCGTCACTATCCGGCCGCCGGCGTCCGGCGAGACATAGACGTAGGTGCCTTCGACATAGCCCTGCACGGTCGAGCCGCCGCCGTTGCAGCCGGTGAGGGCGAGCGCCGCGAGGACGGCAAGCACTAGGCGCGCGGTCATCGCGATTGCCCCTGATCCATGGCTGTGTCGAGAATGGCGTCGAGGTGCTGGATCACGATGCGCTTGATCTGCGCCCGTTCCTTCTCGCCGATTGCCCGCCAGCCCATGCGGCGCAGCACCACCGCCTGCGCTACGCGGAACATCAGCACCTGGCCCATCATGGTGAAGACGCGCACCCAGACATCGGGGTCGTCCGCACTCTCCAGCGCCGCGGCCATCAGGCGCGACGCGTTGGTCACCGCCTGGCCGGTCAGGCCGTAGATCACGTCGAACGCCGCTGTCGGCTGCATCTGCTCGCGCACGATGAAGCGCGCCCAGCGTTCTGCTTCCGCTTCGCCCAGGATCACGTCGGCGAAGGTGGCGAGCAGGCGGTGCATGGCGGCGCGCGCCGCTTCAGGCGAGGCGATCGCCTCGGGTGCGGTGACGGCCGCCAGCGTCGGGCCGAGGTGCGAAATGATGCGGGCGGCGATGTGCTCTGCCACCGCGATGTAGAGCGCCTCCTTGCCGCCGAAGTGATAGACGATCGCGGCGAGGTTGGCGCCCGCCGCCTTGGCGATCTCACGCGTCGAGGCGCCCTCGAAGCCCAGCCGGCCGAAAACGTCGAGCGCCGCGTCGATGAGTTGCGCCCGCGTATCGGCGCCGCGGTCGCGCCGCGCCCGCCGGTATTGCCGCGAGGCGGGCGGGCTGCCCGCCGGCCGCCGCTTTGCCGGCCTTTCCGCTGCCCGGCGAACAGGCGCCGCCGCCTTCGGTTTGCGCGTCATGCCGGCCTAATACAATCGACCGACTGACATTGTCAATCGAATGATTTAATATCGACCAGCCCTATCGCACACGACCGTTATCCCGCGGAGGCCGGGATCCGGTCAATGGCGCGGGCACTGTTCTGAAAAATCTGGACCCCGGCCTTCGCCGGGGTAACGGAGCGGTGGGGGAGGACCGGCTGGGATTGCATATCCGGCGGCGTCCACTCGGCACTTCGCCCCGCGAACACCGGGCCCGGCGACTGGACTCCGCGAGTCTACCCCGCCGCGACGCCCGCCGCGGCGAGATCGGCCTCGGAGCGTGGCCTCGGTGGCAGCAGGAACGAGAGCAGGAAGATCACCGCCAGCGCACCGATCTCCCACCACAGGGTCTGTATGATCGAGCTGGTGAAGTTGCGCTGGTTGGCGACTGCGCCGTAATGGAGCGCGAGCTTGTTGATCGCCGCCGCCAGCTCCGGCTGCTTCTCGCCGACCTGCTTCTCCGCATCGATCGCGTCCTGGCAGCTCTGCGGCATCACCGAGAAGTCCTTGGCGTTGGCGCGGTCGTTGAAGCACGCCTCGAACATGTTGGTGATGCTGCGCAGCCCGAACGGCGGCGCGCCCGCCGTCGTCAGATCGGCGCGAAAGGAGTCGCGTACGCTGTCCACGCTCGCGGTGGCAAGGCCGCCGATCAGGCCGAAGAAAATGACGCCGATCGCCGCCACCCCGATGGCGCCGCCGATCTGCCCGGTGGCGTTGATCACGCCGGAGGCCGAGCCGGCGTCCTTGATCGGCACCTGCGCCAGAATGAACGGATAGACGGAGGCAACGACGAAGCCCATGCCGAGCCCGGCGATGAGCAGCGCCGGGATCAGCTCGTAGGGTGTCAGGTCGCCGCCGAAGGTGTCGGCGGTCCAGATGAAGAGCGCAAAGCCGATCGCCATCACCAGCGGCCCCGCCGTGATGATGTTGCGGCCGAAGCGCGGCACCAGGACCGGGCCGGACAGCCCGGCCGAGACGCTGACGCCGAGCGAGAAGGGGATGCCCGTCAGTCCCGCCTTCAGCACGCTGTAGCCCAGTCCGACCTGCAGGAAGAGCGTGAAGATCAGGAAGAAGCCGGAAACGATGGCGAAGAACGCGCCGGACAGGAAAATGCCGGCGACGAACGATCGCTGCAGGAAGAGGTGCGGCACGACCAGTGGCGAGCCGTCGCGTTTCTCCTTCCACACCTGGCTCCAGCCGAACAGCACGAACACCACGATCGACGCCGCCATGGAGATGAACGTCCACGCCGGCCAGTCCAGTTCGCGTCCCTGGATCAGCGGATACATCAGCATCAGCATGGCGATGACGACCAGCGCCACGCCGAGGAAGTCGAGCTTGAGCGGGTGCGGCGACTTCGCGTCCGGCAGGTAGATGATGGCGAGGATGATCGCGGCGATGCCGACCGGCACGTTGACGAGGAAGATCGTCCGCCAGCCGAAGCCGAACGCGTTGCTGGTGATGAGCAGCGCGCCGAGTATGGGACCGCCGACCGTGGCGACGCCGGCCAGCGCGCCGTAGAAGGCCGAGACGCCCTGTCGCTCGGCGGTCGTCGTGTACATCACCTGTATGGTCGAGAGGATCTGCGGCACCATCATCGCCGCGAAGAATCCCTGCAGCAGCCGCGCCCCGATCAGGAACTCCGTGCTGCCGGCGAAGCCGGATAGCGCCGAGGCGACGATGAAGCCGGTGATGCCGAGCAGGAACAGCCGCTTGTAGCCGAAGATGTCACCGAGCCGTCCGCCCGTGATCAGGAACAGCGCGAACGTCAGTGAATAGCCGGCGATGATCCACTGGATCGAAGAATAGCTGGCGCCGAGCGTCTCCTGGATCGAAGGAATCGCGACGTTGACGATCGTCGCGTCGAGCAGGTCCATGAAGAAGGCGAGCAGCACCACCCAGAGCGCGATGGTGCGGCCGCGCCGGGTGAGGCCTGCGCCGACGGGCGGCGGGGTGGCTTGGTCGGTCACGCGATTCTCCCCTCTCAGAGCCGGTCGCGCAGTGCGTACCACATCATGCCCGCCAGAAGCGCGGGCTTGCGAAGCAGCGTGCCGCCGGGAAAGGGGGGCACCGGCAGCGCCGCAAAGGCGTCGAGCCGCGCAGGCGATCCGGCAATCGCTTCGGCCAGAATCTTCCCGGCAAACGGCGCCAGCGCCACGCCCTGTCCGGAATATCCCGCCGCTGCATAGACGCCGTTCCGGATCTTGCGGATGAAGGGCAGGCGCGGCAGCGTGATCGCCAGCGTCCCGCCCCAGGCGTAATCCACCTTGGTTCCTGAGAGCTGGGGATAAACGCGCCGCAGATGCCGCCGCACGAACGCCACCGTGTCCGCCGGCGCACGGCGCGAATAAGTCTCGCCGCCACCGAAGATCAGCCGCCCGTCCAGGGTCGGCCGGAAGTAGTACACGACGAAGCGCGTGTCCGAGACGGCCTCGCCGCCATGGATGATGCCGCCGGGCGCGCCGGCGCC
>DASZQY010000121.1:0-5399 GCA_035549395.1 Bauldia sp. | reverse complement strand
GCGTTCGACACCTACGGTGGTTCGTCCAAGGGCACCGGCGGCACGGTCGGTGGCTACGCCGCCCTCGTCAAGGACGGCTGGTACATCGACGGCGAGGTCAAGGCCGACTTCCTTGGTGTGACGTACTCGTCGACCTCGGTGAGCGTCGATACGAACGCGACAACGGTGGCTGTCCTGGCGAACACCGGCTACCGGATGCAGAACGGCGCCTCGTTCCTCGAGCCGATTGCCTCGTTCGTCTATGCCAACACCTCTCTCGGCGATACCAGCTCCGGAGGCGTGTCGGTCAGCTACCAGGACGGCCAGAGTATACGTGCAGGTGCCGGCGTCCGGGTGGGCACGACCTTGGGCACGGCTGGCGGAACGCAGACCCAGCTCGATCTGACGGGCCGAGTTTGGGATGAGTTCGGCGGCCCCAACGAGGTAGTCATCAGCGACGGCAATCCCGCGGACGACGTAACGCTGTCCGACTCGATCTCCGGCGTGTTTGGCGAGGTGGTCGGTCGCGCTACCGTCTACAACGCGGACAGGACGGCCTCCGGCTTCGTATCGGTCGGCGGCAAGTTCGGGTCCGATATGAGCAGCGTCGAGGCCAAGGTGGGCGCCCGCAAGGCCTTCTGACGCACCTGGCTCAACTCACGAACAAGCGGGCCGGTCACAAAGACCGGCCCTTTTTTTCAGTTTGGGCTTCGAACTTGCTGACCTCTTCGCGCGGCTGGTCTAGTGTCGCCGCGCGGCAACCGTGAGATCAATATCGTGAGCAACTGGGAACCCACACTGAGCGACGATGACCTGCGCCAGAGCGGCAGTAGTCGCCGTCGGCAGGGTGGCAGCGGAATGGTCCGCGTGCTGGTCGGAGTCATCGTGCTGCTGCTGGTGATTGCTGGCGGTCTGGGCTTCCTGTTCTTCAGCGGAGCGATCTCGACCGCTCAGCCGACCTCCGGTGCAGCAACGGCGCCCGTCCCCACGCCTACGCCGCGACCTGCGACTGCCGGGAGCTCCGGTACGGGCGGCGCGGCCGCTGCGGGAACGGCGGCGACCGCCCCGGCTCAGCCGGCTCAACCAATCGTCACGAAGCAGACGAAATACGACGATTGGACATACACATGCCTGAAGGCCAAGGAGACCGACCCGAAGCCTAGTTGCGCTATCTCGCAGGTGCTTTCCGACCCGCAGTCCAAGGCGCCCTATATCCTGTGGCGCATTGTCAGCACTGATCAGGGCTTGATCGCCGAGTGGCAGACCCGCACCGGCGTTATGGTCAATGCCGGCATCGTTATTGATATCGGCGGGCCAAAGCCGATCAACCTGCCCTATCAGTACTGCACGCCGACCGGCTGTCAGGTGCAGGCCAATCTGGCACAGGATTTCGTCGATAGCCTGTCCAAGGCGACCAAGGCGAACGCGACCGTGCTGCCGATCAACTCGAAGGCCGTCGTCTTTCCGTTCAGCGTAAAGGGACTTGCCGACGCGCTTGCCGCGCTGAAGTCGGCTTCGTAGCGGGCTATTCGGCTTCGCTCAGCGTCCGCGCCACGAGTATGCGGGCGGCAGTGCGCATGGCATCAAACTGGCGGTAGCGCGCGCGCTCGAATTCGGCGCCGTTTTCGACACGCGCCGCCGCCTGCTGGTGCGATGAGAAATGCCATGTGTTGCCACCGCAGTTGAGCTCGAGAACATAGAGCGCTCCGGTGGCTGCTTCGCGCAGGATGTCGATCCCCTTTACGGGCACGTCGGGAACTGCCGCGTCGGCGCGCCGTGCGAGCGCAAGCACGTCCGCGTCGTTCACGAAGACCTTCTGCTGTGCTTTGATCGCCTGGCTGGCGATCTGAGCCCGCTCGATATCGTCGTCAGGCGCGCGAAGAGACGGACGGAGCTGCTCGCTGAGGTCAGTGATGGCGTAGAGCGGCTCCCCGAACAGCGTCAGCACGCGATGCGCACTGATGTAGCGGCCTGTATCGATGAAGCGCTGCACCAGCATCGGTCCGTACCGCCCGGGATGACGGCTGGGATATTCCTCGGGCGCGCGATAGCGCACGCGGGCCGTGCGCATCAACTGAATGCCCTCGCCGTGTGAAGAGCTCGGGATGTCGGTCGGCTTCACGACCACGAATTCCCCCCATTCGGCGGGGTCAAGTCTCAGCTCGGGCGTCAGCAGAGCCCACCGCGGCACCGGCAAGCCGGCGGCCTCGAGCCGCCGCAGCTCGTCGACCTTCGGAATAACCTGGCCTTGATAGACCCTGCCGCGGCGCGGAGCGAATACGCGGATCGGACCGGCCGAGACGATCAGCGTGGGGCGCGCCGACGCCAGGCGGCGGCTGACGCTGTTTCGCCTTACGGTGGAAAGAATGAACGTCCCGATCGAGGGATCGATGTCGTGCGCATGCGCGGCAATGGCCGCAAGGTCATCCGGCGATTGCCAGCCGGGCCGGTAGCCCAGGATCAGATGGCGGGTGGCGCGCCCTCCGAACAGAGCAGCTCCGACGCCGGGCGCGCCCCTCAGCTCCTCGATAAAGCCGGCGCCGAACGGCATGTGTTCAATCCGTCGCCCCCGCCCTACTCCGCCTCCGCGTTGGTGCGCGCGACAAGGATACGTGCCGCCGTGCGCAGGGCGTCGCGCTGATTGCGCCGCATGCGTTCGAACTCGGCACCGTTCTTGCGGCGCGATTCCGCCTGCAGCGACGATGAGAAATGCCACGTGTTGCCGCCGGAGTTTGTCTCCAGCACATAGAGCTTGCCGGTCGTGACGTCGCGGATGACGTCGCAGCCCTGCAGCGGCACTTCCGGCAAGGCGCGGTAGGCTGCGCGCGCGATCACGCACGCTTCCTCGTCTTCGACGAAGATGCGCTTGATGTCGTCGAACAGCTGGTTGGCTATCGGCGTTTTTTCGATCTCCTCGTCGCTTCTGGCGAGGTCGACGATGCCACCGTCTGTCTCCGACAGCAGAACGTATAGCGGCTCACCGAACAACGTCAGCACGCGCAAGATCGAGATTTTCCCACCCGTGTCGACGTATTGCTGCACCATCATCGGGCCGAGGCGCCCCGGATGGCCGGCTGGATACTCCGCCGGTGCTAGGTAGCGGACGCGATGCGTGCGCATCAGGTGAAAGCCGCGGCCGGCAGACGATGTCGCCAGATCGGTCGGTTTGACGATGACGAACTCGCCCCACACAGCGGGGTCGAGTGGCAGGATATCCGGCGTCAGCAATTCCGTGCGGGGCACCGGCACGCCGCCAGCCTCGAGACGTCGTATCTCTTCTATCTTGGCCATCGGATGGCCGGCATAGACCTTGCCGCGCATGGGACGGAATGCCGGCATGCGGCCGGGCGAAAAGAGCAAGGTCGGGCGACGGGCCGCCTCGCGCCGGACTATGTGGTTCCGCGCCGTGGCTGGCGCGATAAACGTGCGGATGCTTGGGTCTATGTCGTCGACGTGAAGGGCGATCTTGTTCAGGTCTTCGAGTGATTGCCAGCCGGGCCGATATGCCAGAATGAGATGGCGTGCATGGTCCGCGGAGGGGCGCTTTAGCTTCGCCTTCCCGACCAGCGTCTGCCCAAACTTGCCTGACATCCAGCGGACGGCTTTGTCCTGCCGGTCCAGCCGCAACGCGTAGTTCACGGGGCCTCGTCCGTTGTCTGCGCTGCCCGGAAAATCCAGGCTGCTACCGCCTATCCGGATGAGTCTAGCATCAATACGTCGTCGGGCGAGAAGCTCACGGTCACGCTGTCCCCGCGTTTTGGCGGAGGGCTGTTGGGACTGTTGAAAGTGTCGATGGCGATGGAGTTTTCGTCGAACCGGACACTGACCCGGACAATGGCGCCGAGGAAGCTGACCTCCTCGACCGTGCCCTGCAAATGGTTGCCCTGCCCGTTCGGCTTGTTCAGCACCAAAGCCTCGGGGCGCAAGGCCAGAGGCCGCGTCTCACCCCGGCTGCCGGCGTTCATGCCACGGGCGGCGACGATCTCCTGGCCACCAACGGACAGCCGCCCGGACAGCGGATCGACGATAGTGCCGCTGAGAATGTTCAGCGTGCCCACGAAAGAGGCGACGAAACGCGTCCGCGGGAAATTGTAGATCTCGAAGGGCTCGCCGACCTGCTCGATGTTGCCCGCGTTCATGACCACGATGCGATCGGAGATCGACAGCGCCTCCTCCTGGTCATGGGTGACGAAGATCGTCGTGATCCCGAGGTCGCGCTGGATCGCCCTGATCTCCTCGCGCAACGACACGCGGATCTTTGCATCAAGGGCGGAGAGCGGCTCGTCGAGCAACAGCATGCGGGGCTTCGGCGCCAGTGCACGCGCGAGCGCGACGCGCTGCTGCTGACCGCCCGACATTTCGAAGGGGAAGCGCTTGCCGAAGCCCGGCAGCCCGATCAGCCTCAGCATCTCATCGACACGCGCACGCCGCTGTTCCGACGGCATTCCGGCGATGCGCAGCCCGAAGCCGACGTTGTCTTCCACGTTCATGTTCGGAAACAGCGCGTAAGCCTGGAAGACCATCCCGATCTTGCGCTGGTTCGGCGGCAACGGCGTGATGTCACGCCCCTCCACGAGGATGCTGCCGGAAGTCGGCCGCTCGAAACCGGCGACCATGCGCAGGATGGTGGTCTTGCCGCAGCCGGAGGGACCGAGCAGGGTTACGAACTCGCCGCGGTTGAAAGCGAGATTGGCCCCCTTCACGACCGTGTTGCCGCTGAAGGACTTGACCAGATTCTCGATGCGCAGGAACTCGTCGGCCACGAGTCAGCTCCGGGCGTTGGTGCGCGGCGCGAAGCGGGCGAGCAGCTGAATCATGCCCATCGCAACCCACGTGATGACGAACGAAATGACCGCCAGCGCGGCCGGCTCGAAAGCGCGGTTGGCGCCGATATTCTGCATGTAGACGCCGAACGCCGGCCGGTTCAGCAAGCTGGCGACGGTGAATTCGCCGATGACAATGGCGAGCGTCAGGAAGGCGCCGGAAAGCACCGCGACGATGATGTTCGGAAAGATTACGCGTACGAGAATTGTAGGCGTGTTCGCGCCCAGAATGTTTGCCGCTTCGCTCAGTGTCTGCACGTCGATGGTTCGCAGCCCGGTATCGACCGCTCGGTACATGTAGGGCAACGCGAGCGCCACGTACGCCAGGGTCAGCAGGAGATTCGTCCCCCACGTCGAGTTGGTCAGCGGCAGGATCGAGGACGACGAATACATTCGGATATAGCCGAACACCAGAATGATCGGCGGAATGATGAGCGGCAGCAGCGTCACGAACTCGATCACCGGCCGGAGCTGCGGCGTGCGCAGGCGCACGAAATAGGCGGCGGGCACCACGATCAGCAGGCCGATGATGATCGCCGCTACCCCGACCACCAGCGAGTAGGTCAGCGTCTGCTGGAATTCGGGCTGCTGGATGAC
>DASZQY010000120.1:0-1600 GCA_035549395.1 Bauldia sp. | reverse complement strand
CGAAGCGGTGTTATTGTTCTCGTTCGGGCCGGAGTTCATCATCACGCCGCTGTTGTTGTTCTGGCGCTGATAGCTCGTCTGCGTCGCGCGGTACTTGTCGCGTCCGCCCAGATCCTCGTCGGTCGAGGCGAAATGCACCGTCACTTCATGCTGGCCGCGGGCCGGCGCGGTGAAGGCGATGTTCTTCGCCGCGTGGCCGGGCAGCTCGACCGTCGCGTGATAGGCGCCGGGCTGCAGCCGCATCAGCACCCACGGGCCGTTGCAGGTCATGGCCGCAACCTGCTGGCCGCGACGCGTCACGCTGACATGCTCGCCCGCGTAATATTGTCCGTGATCGCCCGCGACGACGAGCTTCACCGGATAGCTGGCCCAGCGGGCCTTGTTCTCTTCCTGGTCGCCGACGCCGGTGCACGCCGCCTGGATTCCATTGACGCTGGTTTCCTGGTCGATCGGCATGCCGCCCATCGCGCTCTGGCGCGGGTCCATCTGCTGCGCGGACGAGTTGTACATCGTCGCATCGTTCAGGCCGTTCGGCTGGTTGTTCGTGTCGCTCTGCGCATAGGCCGCGGAGCCCAGCATCAGCGCTGCCGACAGCGGCAGAAGCAAAGTCATCGTCTTCATGTGTCTCTCCATCGCGAATCTGCGTTCCGGCAGGGGCCGCCGGATGTTCCCCTGTGAAACGCGCGTCGGCGCCACTTCGTGCCCGTGAAATTTGTGTCGTGACGGCCTTGATAGGTGGCGGATTGTTCCCTATATGTTCTCGTTGGCGGGAAGACCTGCCCGGAACCCCGGAGAGGGGGGTAGGTCGAAAACGTGACTTCAAATGTGCCCGTGGGTGCCTGACCACAAGATGTTGTGAAACGCGCAAATCCGGCAGGCGAAAATCGACATTCAACGTCTCCGGCAGCGCTCCGGTGAGTCCCCGTCGGAGTTCCCGGAACGAGCTTCGCGGAACCGTGTTGAACCCCGGGGCTCGACGAGGAGACTGACCATGAACCGCTTGATGATTTCCGCCGCCGCCGCGGCGCTCTGTGTGGGCATGAGCGCCGCCTATGCGCAGGACCAGACGACGACCACCACCACGGTGGATACGCCGTCCGCCACGACCACGACCCGGACGACGGAAGGAACCGACGAATACGGCAACTTCCGCAAGACCGTGACCTCGACCAAGCGCTATCACGCCGCCGCATGGGAAGCGCCGTCGGGCGTCACCTATCGCCGCTTCACCGTCGGCCAGCACGTGCCCGACGCGATGCTCGCCGACAGCGTGCAGCTGAACAACTATCAGGACTATGCGCTGGTCACGCCGCCGCCGGGCCTGATCTGGATCCGCGACGGCAAGGATGCGCTGCTGGTGGACAATCGCACCGGCGAAGTGATCCAGGCCGATTACGACCTGTTCGATTGATGTATGGGTGAGCGGCGGCGCCGGTTCGCAGGATGACCGGCGCCGCTGCTATTTCTTTTTCTTGATGCCCAGCACCTCGCGCCACACGCGCGGGGCGATCTCCTCGATCTGGCCTTCCGCGAGCTGGCCCAGATGGAACGGCCCATATTGCACGCGGATCAGGCGCGCGACTTTCAGGCCGAGGGATTC
>DASZQY010000119.1:0-4950 GCA_035549395.1 Bauldia sp. | reverse complement strand
CTCGCCACCGCTCCGCCGAGGCGGAGCGCCCACGGGCCGGACTCGAGACCCCCGTACGCCGTCGCATGATACGCCGCGACGGTTGCCGACGAGGCGCGATCGGCGATGGAGATGCTGCTGCCGCTGTAGCCAGCGGCAGCGCCAATGCGCCAGGCCCCGGCTTGCGATGCGTCCAGCCCGGCGAGGAAGCCGCCGAGCGAGCGTGAATTGCCGGCTGCGTTGCCGTCGCCGTCCGCGTGCCCCGAACTGCCGAAGCCCTGCGCCCATGCCCCCCATTGCGGGGCCACGGCCGGGCCGTCTGCCCCGCCACCGCCCGCTCCGTCCAGCCAGTCGGCGTCAAAGCGCGCCAGCACGGCCTCTCGCGGCAGGCGCGCGTCGGCGGCCAGCGCGCCAAGCAGGGTCGCATGCACTTCGCCCGACGACAGGTCAAAGGCGTTGCGCGCCGAGTCCGCGTCGAGCAGCGCGATCGCATCGTAGAGGTCGCTGCCCGGCCCCTGCCCCTGGATGCCGCCGGCCGCCGCGATCTGGTTCGGTGTCTCGGCCACATCGGGAAGCGCGGCCACGTTGGCCACCGTCAGCCAGACCTGGTTCGCATGCGTCGTCTGGTCGAGCGTGAACGAGAGGAAGGCTGAATTATCGACCACCGCATCGGCGAAGGCACCACTGATCGAACCGCCGCTGGCGTCGAGGACAAGGTAGCTCGTGCCGTCGGTATAGGTTCCAGGCGCGGCGAGTACCGATACTTGGGCCGTGGGGTCGATGCTCGCCGCGCCGTTGACGATCAGCTTGTCGGCACTCGACGGATCGACTTCCACTTCGAATATCGAACCGGCGGCGTACGTCGCAGAGCTGACCGTCAGAGTGCCGATGGAATTGCCTGGCGCGACTTTGCCGCCGCTGTTCACCGTTACGGACTTGAGCGTGCCGCTGCCACCGAGTACCGCCCCCGCGCCCACGGCGAAGTCGGCACTGGTCAGCGTGCCGTTCACCGAGAGCAGACCGGCGTCGACGGCGAAAGTGCCATTGATCCCGGTGCCGGCGTTGCCGGTCAGGGTCCAATGCCCAAGACCCTTCTTGTCGCCGGCCTCGAAGTTCGTGACCGAAATCGAGTCGAAATCGAAGGTGCCGTTGGTGCCAGTCGCGCCGTCGAGGACGAACGTGTCGATCTGTGTACCCGATGTGGCGTTGCCGCCGTCGATGCCGCCGGTGATCGAATAGGTCGGAAACAGCGTGATGGTGTCGGCGCCATCGTTGAGGTCGATCGCCGTGCCGCTGTTGCCGCGCGCGATCGTCCCCTTGACGACCAGATTGTCGATCACCGCGCCGTAGGAGCCGGCGCCATCGAGCTGGCCGTAAGCGTTGCCCGCCGCCGCATAGAGCGAGCCGCCCTCCTCGACCGTCACATCAGCGTCGAGGTCGGGGCCCTGGTCGGCCTGGATACGAATTGCCATGCCGGTGCCGAGCTGCTCCACGTCACCGGCCACGTCGATGCCGACATGGTGATCGGTGGTCGTCGTCTTCGCGCGCACGAAGATACCCTGCGAGAATTCGCGGCTCGTGATCTTGCCCGTCGCGCCAACCGTGATTGTGTCCCCGGTGCCGCCGAAGATGCCATGCGAGAGCGCGCCGTACGTGTCGATGATGCCGTCGACCGTCACCGTCGAGTTGCTGGCGCCGCTGAGGACATACGTCTCGATGGCGATGGCGCCGCTGCCGACGTTACCCAGACCGTCCGGGTTGCCGGTGGTTATCGTCCCCCCGTCCTTCAGCCACACGGTGGAACCGGTGCCGACCTGGATCGCAGGGCTGGACCCGTCGTTGACGTCCGCCACATGGCCGTCCGACACGATCGCGCCGCCGACGGTGACGTTCGCGTTGCCACCGACGTCGATGCCCGTGCCGGCCCCGTCGATCTGAAGCACCGACTCCGCGGCGGTCGTCACACGCACGCCGGTTGCGCTGGAATTGGAGATCAGGCTCCCCGACTCCGAGTGGACGGTCAGCTTGCCGGTGGCGCCCACCGTTACCTTGTCGCCGTTCCCGACGGAGATCAGATTGTCTGCGAAGGTCGAGGTGCCGGTCAGCTCGCCGTCGATCTGGTAGGTATTTCCACCGCCGCGCCCGTCGAGCCCTTCGTAGAGGCTGAACTGCGAGCTGACGATTATCTTGCCGGTCTGCCCGATCGTGACATCGGCGTTGGAGAAGCCGGTCGAGCCCGCGCCTTGCGTCGGCCCGGTGATGCCGGCCGTGCTCTGAATCGTCCCGTTCACGACCACGGTCGACGCATCGCCCATCAGAACGGCATACGTGTCGCCGCTGGCGTCGTTACCGGTCGTCGAGCCGGCCTGCAGGTTGATCTCCGCTCCGGCGCCGAGCCAGACCGACGGTCCGCTGGCGGGGTTGATCGAACCGCCGGGCAACACGTTGACCGTCACGTCGGTGCTGCCGGCCGCGATCACGCCGGTGCTGCTGGACCCGCTGCAGTCTACCGTCGCGCCGGAGGCCGGGCTGGTCGCACTGCAGTCCGCCTGCGCGCTTTCTGCGCTCAGCAGCAGACCCGCGGCCCCCGCAAAAATGACAGCCGTCGCAGCCACGCGCACACGGTCCGCCCCAAACGCCTCCGGAACACCCACGCCGCCTCCAAACGACAGCTTCCGGCGTGCCGAGACGCCGGATTCGCGAACAAACGTCGGCGAATGCTATGGTTGGCCTCCTTGGGTAAGAACCGGCATCTCGGGACTCTGCCGGGACATTTCGGGTCATGAGTGCGCAGAACATTGAATCCGTCGGTGTCGGCCGCCGGCTGAATAGCTGGAAAGAGATCGGCGCCTACTTCGGCAAGGACGAGCGGACGGTGAAGCGCTGGGAAGCGCAGCGCCGGCTCCCGATTCACCGTCTTCCCGGCAGGAGCGGCACGACGGTGTTCGCCTTCACCGGCGAGCTCGACGAATGGTTGCGAAACGGTCGGCAGGACCGCTCATCGGTCGAGCCTGCGTCAACGCTGCTCGCCCCCGACCCAGCCCCTGCACCCGCGTCGATCCCGTCGTCACGGAGCCGGCGGCAGCTCCGCGCGGTCATGGCGCTGGCCAGCCTTGTCGTCATTGTTGTCGCCGGTGGTGGCCTGCTGGTCGCTCGCCACGGCGTCGTGCAGCCTTCCCCGACCGCGGCGGTACCGGCCGTACCGTCTGCGGCCCGGACCGAGGCGGCCGACCTCTATCTGCGCGGCGCCTATTACTGGAACACGCGCACGCCGGAGAATCTCGGGCGCGCGCGCGACCTGTTCAATGCCGCGATCGCCCGCGACCCTGCCTACGCGGATGCCTACGTCGGCCTCGCCAATACCTACAATCTGCTGGCGCAGTACACCGACATGCCCGCCGCGAGCGCCTATCCGCTGGCTCGCGACGCGGCCGAACACGCCATCCGCCTGAACCCCGACCTCGCACCGGCGTACGCGGCGCTGGCGTTCAACGCCTTCTACTGGTCGCACGACATCGGCAAGGCGCGCGATCTTTTCCGCCGTTCGCTTTCGCTCGACCCGAACTCCAGCCAGACCCTGCACTGGTACGCGCTGGTGATGATGCACACCGGCGACCTCGCCGAACCGCTGCGCGCCATTACCCGGGCCCAGGAGCTGGAACCTCAATCGCGCTCGATCCTCGCCAACAAGGGACTGATCACCTTCTACGCCGGGCGAATCGACGAGGCCGAGCGTCTGCTCGAGGATCTCTCGGCGACGGCGCCCGAATTTCTGCCGCCGCACTACTACCTGGCGACCATCCACCTCGCCCGGGGCGACTATCCCGCCTACCTGCGCGAGACGCTGGCCGCGGCGAGCCTCGAGAACAATGCCGAGATGACCGCGACCTACAGCGAGGCGCGCGACGCCCTCGCCAGTGGTGGGCCCCCGGCGATGTTCCAGGTCATCCTCGACCATCAGACACGCGCCTACGCCGATGGCCGCGAGGCAGCCTTCAACGTTGCCCGCACCGCCGCCCTGCTCGGCGACCGCCCGACGGCGATCCAGTATCTCCAGCGTTCCAAGGCCGCCGGCGAACCCGATTTCAACGCCGTCCGCATCGACCCGGCGCTGGCCACGCTGCGCGACGACGCCGAGTACCAGAAGCTCGCGGCGACGGTGTTCTGAAAACAGAAAGGCCGCCCGAAGGCGGCCTTTGGTAAACGGTGAAACCGCGCGTTTAGCGCGAGTAGAACTCGACCACCAGGTGCGGTTCCATCTGCACCGGGTACGGCACGTCGGAGAGGCCCGGCACGCGGAGGAACGTCGCCGACATCTTGCCGTGGTCGGCTGCGATGTATTCCGGCACGTCGCGCTCCGGAAGCTGCGTCGCCTCCAGCACCAGCGCCATCTCGCGCGATGCTTCCTTGACCGAGATCACATCGTTGGGCTTGGCGCGGTAGCTGGCGATGTTCACGCGCTTGCCATTCACCAGCACGTGGCCGTGGTTGATGAACTGACGCGCGGCGAAGATCGTCGGCACGAACTTGGCGCGATAGACGATCGCGTCGAGACGGCTTTCCAGCAGGCCGACCAGGTGCTCCGAGGTGTCGCCCGTGCGGCGGATGGCTTCGTAGTAGATGTTCTTGAACTGCTTCTCGGAGATGTTGCCGTAGTGGCCCTTGAGCTTCTGCTTGGCGCGGAGCTGGGTGCCGAAATCCGACAGCTTGCCCTTGCGGCGCTGGCCGTGCTGGCCGGGCCCGTACTCGCGCTTGTTGACGGGGCTCTTGGGGCGGCCCCAGATGTTCTGGCCGAGGCGGCGGTCGATCTTGTACTTGGATTCTGCACGCTTGGTCATCGCTTAATCCTGTCAAAGGGTTAGGCGCCCTCCTCTGCCGGTTTCCCGGCCGACAGGAAGCCTGGGCAAGCTGCCCGGAAGCTTCCACGGGTCGCATGGAAATGCCAACGGGGACCATCGGTCCCCGCCTGAC
>DASZQY010000118.1:0-16858 GCA_035549395.1 Bauldia sp. | reverse complement strand
GTTCCGCCCCTCCCGGCACCGGCCGCCCGGACCACAAGCGGACAGAGCGCGCCGGCGTTGAAGACCATTTCGCTGCGCAAGACGTTCCATCACGGGAGCGCGTTGCTGACGGCGGTTGACGGCATCGATCTCGAGGTGCTGCGCGGCGAGACGCTGGGGATTGTCGGCGAGACCGGCAGCGGGAAATCCACGCTTGCGAAGCTGGTGCTTGGTCTACAACGGCCGGACGCCGGCTCGATCATCGAACTTGACGGGCGAAGCCTGGCGCCGGCGGTGACCGAGCGCACGAAGCAGGACTTACGCGCCATAGGGGCCGTGCTGCAAAATCCCGACACGACCCTCAATCCACGGCACACAATTCGGTACGCGCTGGACCGCAGCCTCGCGATGCTGGGGACGGTCCCGAAGAGTCAGCGAAAGGCGGAAGTCTCAGCGATCCTCTCCAAGGTGAGACTGCGCGACGAAATCCTGGATCTGTATCCGTCGCACCTGTCCGGCGGGATGAAACAGCGGGTGTCGATCGCGCGAGCATTGATTTCCCACCCGACTACCCTGGTCTGCGACGAAGCAACCTCCGGGCTCGACGTTTCCGTCCAGGCAGCATTTCTGAACCTGCTCGTCGAACTGCAATCCGAGCTGGATCTGACTTACGTGTTCATCTCGCACGACCTGCGGGTCGTGCAGTACATATCCGATCGTCTGCTCGTGATGCATCGTGGCGTCGCAGTCGAGCTCGGGGTCGGCGCGCAGGCGTTCAAGCCGCCGTTTCATCCCTATACCGAGCTCCTGATGGATAGCGCCGAGCGGCGGTCCATCGAGAGCGCGTCCTCGCCGCTGCGCCAGACCCGACAGGACAACCGCTCGTCGGCCGGCACGGGTTGCGTCTTCCACCCACTGTGCCCGAGGAAGCTCGGCTCCATCTGTGAGATGCAGAAGCCACCCGTGCAGACGTTGCCGGGAGGAAAGCAAATTCGATGTCACATACCGGCAGGTGAGCTGGCCCAACTGCAGGCAAAGGCCAGCGGAGATGACGTTGCGAACAGCTTAAGCGCGCCCGCTGCAAATGAGTGAAGACCTCTGGAGGAAATGATGCCGACGCACAAGCGTATCCGGCCCTACAACGTACTGAACCTGTATCCCGAGATGAACATCGACCACGACCTGTGCCAGGCGGTGGTGGCGAATGGTGTCGTCTATATGCGGGGCCAGATCGGGCAGAACCTGGAGACCGGCAAGTCGGTCGGAATCGGAGATGTCGTCGCCCAAACCGAACAGGCGATGTCCAACATCAAGACTCTGCTTGAGGAGGCGGGGTCGTCGTTGGACGATATCGTAAAGCTCGTCATATACACGATCGATCCCCGCTATCGGGAAGAAGCCATCCGCGTCATGGGCCGCTGGCTGAAGGGAGTGTACCCCGTCACCACCGGGGTGGTGGTCAGCATGCTGGGGCATCGCGAGTGGGTCGTGGAGATCGACGCGACTGCAGTGATCAGCGATCCGAAAAAGGCACGCGCGCGGCGGCCAACGAAGCGCAAAGGTTGACCGCCGGCAACGTGTCCTCGGGTTCGCCATTCGGGCGCGATGAGCGGCAGCGGTTGCCTTTCGGCATGCGCAGGCTTCCGCGTCCACGATCGCCATCCCTGGGGGCTGCGGCTGGGCGCTAAGAGGACGAGGCTGAAGTGCAGACCATAAAGTCAGTACGGCTCGAGGAATACACGCGCGAGACCCTGGCCCGTCACGCCAAGGAGACGTTGCTCATAATTCCAACCGGCGCCACCGAGCAGCACGGCCCGCATCTCCCGGTCGGCACGGACGAGATCGTCGCGCACCACCTGGCGATCGAGAGCGCGACGCGAGTCCGCGAGCGAGGAGAGATGTGCCTCGTAGCGCCTCCGTTGTGGTACGGCTCCTCGCATCATCACATCCCCTATCCCGGAACGCTTTCCCTCGCGGCGAACACCTTTCTGCAAGCGATCGAAGACCTTGCCGTCACGGCATCGGGGTGGGGCATCAAGCGTCTGTTTCTTCTGAATGGTCACGGCGGCAATGCCAATCTTCTGCAACAGGCCGCTCGCAATCTGGTCCTGAAGACCGATCTGGACGTCGGCACGGCATCCTACTGGGACCTGGTTCGCGATCGACTTCTCCAGGATCCGACGGTGGCGGACGTAGTGAAGGACATGCCTGGACACGCGGGCTACTTCGAGACGTCGGTCATGCTGGCGCTGCGCCCCGAGCTCGTCGATGTGGATGCCTATCCGGCGAAATCCAGCGCGCCGGCGCGGAAGCAGAGTTTCCCCAACCGCTCCGGCCCGTTCGTCCAGCGGTCGCCGATATGGCATCAGAAAGCGGGCGGAATTTCAGACGCGCCGTCCGAGGCAAGCGCCGAAATCGGCAAGCGGGTGCTGGAGCACACGATAGCGTCGCTGACGGAGTGCCTGCTCGCCTTCAGGTTTCAACGGCTTGATGGTCCGGACACGAGCCGACCGTCGTAGCGCCATGCTAATAGAAAGCCGCATGGAAACTGTCCAATCGGCAGATTAGCCTGCGTCGAACGCATGCAATTGGCGAGCCCCGATTGATCTGACTGCTCGTGAGGGGTTGGCTAGCGGCGCCCGCGTTCGGCGGCGCGAATCGGGCACCGGGTTGTTCTTCCCGCGCGCGCCACGTGTTCGCCGCTTCGATTGTCCCAGATCAATGCCGGTCGCGGGGCCGGCGGCGACGTTTACGCCGTACAACGACGCTGCTCCATTCTCCAGCCGACATGACAATCGCCAGGCCAGTCATGATGCGCCCCTGGGCGCGAGCGATCTCGCTCTCGATCGCGCTGATCGTCAGTCTGGTGTTCATGATATTCCCGTTCGTGCTTGGACGCAGCGTGGGTGCCGCTACCCACACGGGCCTGTCGCTGCTCCTGCTCGGCGTCGCCGCCGGCTTCGTGCATGGCTTCGGCTTCCGGCCGGACAGCCGGATACTGCAAATTGTCTTCAGTCCACTGGTGGCGTGGCCGCTGATGGCGGTCGGTTTCGCGATCCTCGCATTTGAGGCGTTTGCCTAACCCGCTGTTCAGTCTCATCGGCATGCGCGCTTGCGATGCCGGCCATCGAGCGAGAAGCTTCCTCCCGCAGCCGCAGTCTGAGGGAGTAAAAGAGATGGCGCGTCCGTTGGCCATCGCCGTATGCGCATTCGCCGCATTTGCACCGCTCGCGGGGGCGGCACCGGCACCCGGGGCAGAGGTCTCATCGCACGATAGCTCAGTCGCGACTGAGGACGCCAAGGCGCTTCTGTCCCAGGCCAACGCGATCCTCGCCCGGAAGGGAAGCGATCGCGACGTGCCGGTGGCCGCCGCTCTGCTTGAACGAGCCGTGGCGGCGGGCAATACGGCCGCGATGCGCACGCTCGCCGCACTGCTGGGGAGGGGCGACGGGATGCCGGCCGATCCGGCCCGCGCCGAGATGCTGCTCCAACAGGCGATTGCAGCGGGCGACACAAAACTCGGCAATGAGGCGCTTGGTGATTTCTACCGTTTCGGCACGCCGCCGCGCGATCCGGAAAAGGCGGTCGGCGCCTATCAGGCGGCGGCAGATGCCGGCGACATAGGTGCGGTGCGCAAGCTTGCCGTGCTGATCGGCCGCGGCGATGGCGCGGCGGCGGATCCGCAGCGAGCCGAGACCCTCCTCCAACAGGCGATCGCCGGCGGCGACAAGAAATGGAGCAACGAAGCGCTGGGCGATCTCTATCTTGCCCAGACATCGCTGAAGGACGCATCCAAGGCCGCAGCGGCGTATCAGGCGGCGGCCGACGCCGGCAATACCAGCGCCATGCGCAAGCTCGCGGCGCTCGCGCTGGCCGGCAACGGCATCGCCGCTGATCCCGGGCGCGCCGAGGCGCTGCTCCAGCAGGCGATCGCCGCCGGCGACAACAGCGCGTGGAACGCGCTTGGCGATCTCTACCGCGCGTCGACACCGCTCGCCGATGCGGCCAAGGCGGCGGACGCCTATCAGCACGCCGCCGATGCGCATAGCCTGACGGGCGCGCGCAACCTGATGACGATGCTCGCCAACGGTGATGGCGTCCCGGCCGATCCGCAGCGGGCGGAGGCCATACCCAACAGTGTTATCGCTTCGGGCGATGCCAAGAACGGCTACGAGATGCTGGGCGACTTCTATCGCCTGTACACGCCGCTCAAGGCCGCAGCGAAAGCGGTCGACGCCTATCAGCAGGCAGCCGATGCCGGCAACCCGAGTGCGGCACGCAAGCTCGCAGCGATGCTGTGGCGGGGCGACGGCGTGCCGATGGATATGAAACGCGCGCTGGCGGTGCTGAATGCCGACATAGCCGCCGGCGATACCAGAAGCGGCAACGAGATCCTGGGCGATCTCTATCGTCTGGAGATACCCCGCGGCGATCCCGCCGCCGCGATGGCCGCCTACAAGGCGGCCGCGGACGCCGGCAATCTCAGCGCCACACGCAAGCTCGCGGCCATGCTTGCCATGCGAACGCCGGGTGTAAGAAGCCAGCCCGATCAGGCAGAAGCCCTGCTCAAGCAGGCGGCCGATACCGACCCCAAGAACGGCTTTGCTGCGCTGGGCGATTTCTATATTGCCCGCACGCCGCTGAGGAATCCGGCCAAGGCGATCGACGCCTATCAGCGGGCCGCCGCCGCCGGCAACGCGAGCGCGGTGCTGAAGCTTGCGAGCGCCCACCTCAACCGTCGCCTCGGCGCGGCGAGCTCACCGGCGAAGGGCGTCGACCTGCTCAAGTCAGCCATCGCCGACCATGTTCCGAACGCGGCCGTGACGCTCGCCAATGCCTACATCTGGGGCACGGGCATCCCGAAGGCGCCGGGAACCGCGGTGCAGATCCTGAAGACGGCGGCTTCGGGTGGCGACGTTTCCGCTGCGCGGCGGCTGGTCAACCTGTACTCGATGGGCACGGTCAAGGGCATCGGCCGCAGTCTCAGCCGGGCGTCCACGGTGCTGGCGGCGATCGAGCCGCAGCTCACGCCGGACGTGAAGGCGCTGGAGGAACTGGTGCTGAAGGCGGCGGGGGCGACGTCGGCAGCGGCGCGGAGCGCGATCCTGACGCAGTATCTGGCGTTCGAAGGCGAAGCCCGGGCGACGGCGGCGCAGCGCATCGCCCAGGTCAACCCAGGCACCTACGTGTATATCGCCCAGTCGCTGCTGGCGCAGCGTCATCTCTACGATGGTGCGCGCAACGGCCTGCTCACGACGGCGACCGCCCGGGCGATGGTGCGCTTCTGCGGCCAGGCCGGTCTCGGCAGCGTCTGCACGGTGCGGGGCCCGCTCAGCGGCGCGGCGATCGCAGCGATGGCGAAGGCGCTGTGAACCTCAGGCGCCGGGTGGACCAAGGTCGAAGGCGGCGGCGAGCAGAGCCTGCGTGTATTCGTGGCGCGGGTTGGTGAAGATCGTTTCGGTCTCGCCTTCCTCGACTACCCTGCCGGCCCGCATCACGAGGATGTAGTCGGCCATGGCGCGCACCACCGCGAGGTCATGACTGATGAACAGATACGACAGGCCGTGCGTCGCCTGAAGGCGGCGGAGAAGATCGACGATCTGCTTCTGCACGGAACGGTCCAGCGCCGAGGTCGGCTCGTCAAGGACGACAACCTTCGGCTTCAGCACCATGGCGCGGGCGATGGCGATGCGCTGGCGCTGACCGCCGGAAAATTCGTGCGGATAGCGATTGCGGGTCGCGGGATCGAGGCCGACCTCGGCGAGCGCCATCTCGGCGGCGCGGGCGCGTTCGCCGGACGACAGCGACGGCTCGTGCACCAGCAGTCCCTCGGTCACGATCTCGCCGACGGTCAGGCGCGGCGACAGCGAGCCGTATGGATCCTGGAACACGATCTGCAGCTCGCGGCGGAGCGGACGGAGTTCCTGCCGGGACAGGGCGGCCAGGTCACGATGCTCGAAACGGATGCTGCCGCTGCCGTCGATCAGGCGGAGCAGAAGGCGGCCGAGCGTCGACTTGCCGGAACCGGATTCGCCAACGATGCCAATCGTCTGCGCCTGCCGAAGGTGAAGCGACACGCCATCGACGGCGCGGATGACATGCGGCGGTCCGGACAGGAAGCCGCCGCCGATATCGAAGCTGACGGCGAGGCCGCGGGCGTCGAGGAGGATCGGCGCATCGTCGGGGGGCGGCGTCTTGCGGCCCTCCGGCTCGGCGGCAAGCAGCATCTGCGTGTAGGGGTGGTGTGGATGCGCCGCTACCTCGGCGACGGCGCCGCTCTCGACGATCTCGCCGCCGCGCATGACGTACAGCCTGTCGGCGAAGCGGCGCACGATGCCGAGATCGTGGGTGATGAAGACGATGGCCATGCCGAGGCGCTGCCTCAGCTCGGTGAGCAGGGAAAGAATCTGCGCCTGTATGGTCACGTCGAGCGCGGTGGTCGGCTCGTCGGCGATAAGGATGTCGGGGTCGTTGGCCAGCGCCATGGCGATCATGACGCGCTGGCGCTGGCCGCCCGACAGCTCGTGCGGATAGGAGCCGAGGCGGCGTTCGGGGTCGTCTATGCCGACCATGCCGAGCAGCTCGACGGCACGCGCGCGAGCGGCGGCCTTGTCCATGCGGCGGTGATGGCGGAGCGGTTCGGCGATCTGGTAGCCGATCGGGTAGAGCGGATCGAGCGAGGTCATCGGCTCCTGGAAGATCATCGAGATCTTCACGCCACGAACGTGGTTGAGACGGCGCTGGTCGAGGCCGATCAGTTCCAGCCCGCGGTAGCGGGCAGAGCCGGCGACATGGCCGTTCACCGCGGTAAGGCCCATGAGCGCCATGACGGCCTGGCTCTTGCCGGAGCCCGACTCGCCGACGATGGCGACGGTCTCGCCGACATTGACGTCGAAGTCGATGCCCTTCACGGCGTGAACGTCGCCATCGGGCGTGGCAAAGCGGACGTCGAGGCCACGGACCTCGAGGATGGGGGCTGGGGTTCCGGCCATTCGAGAGCGGCTCACCGGTCACGCGGGTCGAAGGCATCGCGGAGCCCGTCGCCCAGAAAATTCAAGGCAAAGAGCGTGGCGACGAAAAAAATCGAAGGAAAGATCAGCAGCCACGGCGCCGCTTCGATATTGGCGGCCCCCTCTGCGATCAGCGCGCCGAGGCTGGTCAGCGGTTCCTGCACGCCGAGACCAAGGAAGGAGAGGAAGCTTTCCAGCAGGATGACGCGGGGCACGAGGATGGTGACGAAAACGATCACCGGGCCAACGGTGTTGGGGATGATGTGACGGCGGATGGTCTGCCAATCGCTGAGGCCCATGGCTTCGGCGGCAACGACAAATTCGCGTCGTTTCAGGGACAAGGTCTGGCCGCGAACGATGCGCGCCATGTCGAGCCACTCGATGGCGCCGATGGCGACGAAGATGAGGATGAAGTTGCGGCCGAAAAAGACGACCAGAACGATCACCAGGAAGACGAACGGCAGCGAGTAGAGAATCTCGACAAGGCGCATCAGCACGTTGTCGACGCGGCCGCCGGCGAAGCCGGAAATGGCGCCATAAACCACGCCAATGACGAGGCTGACGAAGGTGGCGAGGATGCCGACCGTCAGCGAGATGCGTCCGCCGATCATGATGCGGGCAAACAGATCGCGGCCGTTGCCGTCGGTGCCCATCGGGAAGTAGGTGCGGTGGACGGTGCCGGCGACCGCGATCGTCTTGCCGCCGTCGCGGGTATCGGTGACGCGGCTGTCGTCGAATTCGTCCGGACGGTCGACGTAGCGGGTGACGCGCGGATCTATCGGGGCGGGCGACGTGAAGGTCGCGGCAAAGGCGCTGCCGCTGACGGAGAAATCGGCGAGCGTAACGTGGGCATGTCCGGCGACGCCTTCCATCACCTCGCGCAGCGTGTCGTCGCGGGGATAGGGATCGAGGCTCGCCGGTGTGCGGACATAGGACTCGAAGACCTGGTCGTAAGCATGCGGATAGACGTATGGGCCGAAGACGTAGAGCGCCGAGATGGCGACCAGAAAGATGGCGCTGGCCATGGCGGCACGGTTGCGGACGAGCCGCGCGACGGCCAGGCGGGTGAGGCTGCGGCCGCGTGGCGGCGCGCCGATGGCGCTAGCGGCGTCAGTCATAACGCACCCTGGGATCAAGGGCGGCGTAGAGCAGGTCGACGATCAGGTTGAAGACGATGATGAAGACGGCGATGAGCACGACAGTGCCCATGACCAGCGTGTAGTCGCGATTGAGCGCGCCGGTGACGAAGTAGCGGCCGACGCCGGGTATGCCGAAGATCGTCTCGATCACGACCGAGCCGGTGAGTACGGCCGCCGCCGCCGGTGCAACATACGTGACCACCGGAAGAATGGCCGCCCGGAGCGCGTGAACGACGACCACGACGCGCGCCGGCAACCCATAGGCGCGGACGGTGCGGACGTTATCGGCACGCAGCGCCTCGATCATCGAGCCGCGGGTCAGGCGGGCGAAGATCGCGAGCTGCGGCAGCGCCAATGCGATGATGGGCAGCGTGAGGTCGCGCGGACCGCCGCCACCCCAGCCACCGGCAGAGGCCCAGCGCAGGCCGACCGCGAAGACCAGGGACAGCACCGGGCCGATGACGAAGTTCGGCACGGTGAGGCCGATGGTGGCGATGCTCATCAGCGAATAGTCGAGCGCGCGGTTCTGGCGGAGCGCAGCGAAGACACCAGCAGCGACGCCTCCGACGACGGCAATCAGCATCGCGAACGAGCCGATCTCGAGCGAATAGGGCAGGCTCTGCAGGATGAGTTCGGTGACCGTGAAGTCGCGATAGATGTAGCTCGGGCCGAAATCGAGGTGGAGCACGTTCCACAGGTAGTGGAGGTATTGCACCCACAGCGGCTGATCGAGCTGATAGGCGTGCATCAGGTTCGTCATGATCTGCGGCGGCAAGGCACGCTCGAGATTGAACGGGCCGCCCGGGGCGAAGCGGATCAGGAAGAAGGAAATAGAGACGACGATGAAGATCGTCGGGACGGCGCTCAGCAATCGGCGGAGCACGAAGCGCAGCATCAGCGCTCTCTTCTCGGGGAGAGCGGATGCCGCAGGCGCATGGCCGCGGCATCCGCAGAGAGTTACTGGTCGAGCGTCAGGAAGCGACTCAGGTGCTGGTTGGCGGCGTTGTCCTGCCAGCCGTGGACCTTGCGCGAGACCAGCCACGGCGAGGCGTAGACCATGAGCGGCGCCACGGCCTGGTCGGCCATGAGCAGGGCCTCGGCGTCATGCAGGATCTGCATGCGCTTGGCCGGATCGCGCTCGGCGTACGACTGCTTCATCAGGTCGTCGTACTTCGGACTGTTGTAGCCGCCGTAGTTGAAGGTCTTGTTGGTCGAAATGTACTGGAAGAGGAAGTTTTCCGGGTCGGGATAATCGGCCGTCCAGCCGGCGCGGGCGGCGTTGAACATGCCGCCCTCCTGCAGGTAGGCGTAGTGCGATTTGGTGTCGAGATTGACGATGGTCACCGTCGCGCCGAGGTCCTTCCACATGTCGGCGATCGCGGTCGCGACCTTCTTGTGGTTGTCGTTCGTGTTGTAGCGAATCTCGATGTTGAGCGGCTTGCCGCCGGGGCCATAGCCGGCCTCCTTCAGCAACTCCTTGGCCTTATCCTCGCGGTCGAGCTGCGACATCGTGCCGAAATCGGCTGCTGCCGGCGTATATCCGGGAATGCCCGGCGGCACGAACGAGTAAAGCGGAAGCTGGCCGCCCGAGAAAATCGACTGGGAGAGGAAGTCGCGGTCGATTGCCATGGACATCGCCTGACGCACGCGCACGTCGTCGAAGGGCGGCTGACGTTCGTCCAGGGCATAGTAGTAGGTCGCCAGCGAGGGCGACATGTGGACCTGGTCGGTGCCGAGCGACTGCTGCAGCTGCTTCAGCTGGTCGGTCGGGAAGTAATAGTTGAGGTCGAGCTCGCCGGCCTGGAAACGGCGCACGGCCGCGGCCTGGTCGTCGGTCGGATAGAAGATGACCTTGTCGAGCTTGACGTTGGCGGCGTCCCAGAACTGCGGATTCTTGGCGACGGTGATGTGGTCGTTGGCGACGTCCTCGCTCAGCGTGAAGGCGCCATTGGAGACCATGTTGCCGGGCTTGACGAAGTCGGCGCCAAACTTCTCGATCGCCGGGCGGTAGACGGGCAACGCCGTCTGGTGGGCCATCAGCGTGATGAAGTACGGCGTCGGGCGCTCAAGCGTGACCTGCAGCGTCTTGGGGTCGAGCGCCTTCACTCCCAGCGTCGAGACATCGACCGGCGCATCGGGCTTGGCGGTGTTGATCGCCTCGGCATTCTTGATCGGATAGAGGATGTTGGCGTAGCCGGCGGCCTCTTTCGGATCCTCGACCCGGCGGAAGGAATAGACGTAGTCGTCGGCGGTGACGGGATCGCCGTTCGACCACTTGGCGTCAGCGCGGAGCTTGAAGGTATAGGTCAGGCCGTCGTCGGAGACGGACCAGCTTTCGGCGTCGCCGGGAACGATATTGCCGGCTTCATCGTAGATCGTGAGACCTTCGTAGAGGTCGTAAAGAATGTTCGCCTCGACGTCGATCGTGGTGTGCGCCTGGTCGAGCGTCTGCGGCTCACTGCCGTTACCGCGGTGGAGCACGACTTCGGCGAATGCCGGCGCTGCGGCAAGCAGCGCAGCGGCAGAAAGCGCGAATGCGGCAAAGCCGCCTTTCGCCAAGGCTTTGAGCATCATCGGTGTGGTCCCCTGGTTCCCATCAGGCCGTCACCGGCGAACAACGCCGATGCAACCCGTTAGGTTCAGCCTATGGCCGCGCCGGGGACAACCGCAATCGCTTTCTCGCGCGGAGGTAGCAGGGGCTCAGGTATCGAGCAGCGAGAAGACATCCGGACGCGGCGGCAGCAGCCGGTCGAAATAGGCGCGGCCGGCCGGTCCCAGACTGTGGCCGCTGGCGTCCATGAAATCGGCCGGCATCAGCCGGGTCTTGGCGGCCACGGCCGCAAGCGGCACCGAGCGGATGGTGCCGGGGCCGCGCTCGCTGCCGATGGTCACGGAGCAGCTGCCCTGTTCGGCGGCGTTGATGGCGAACGCGCCGGCGTCGAAGGCCTCGCGCTGGTCGGTGGCGCTGATGGTGCCCGAGAAGGCGCGCGGCAGGTAGCCAAAGGTATCGACGCGAGCCCGGGCCTTCGGGAAGGCCGCGCCAAGTTCGGTCTGGATGGCGACGCCGAGATCGCCGGTCGAGAGCTGGGCGTTGCCGTGCGGATCGCGTTCGAGCGCATCACCGAGCAGGCTTTCGATCAGCGGGCGTCCATCGTCGGTGGCGACGCCTTCCGACATGGCAACGATGCAGCGACCATGCTGGTCGCGCATGGCGCGCACCTCATCGACGAACTTCTCGACGGAGAACGGTTGTTCGGGCGTATAGACCAGGTGGGGACCGCTTGCGGAACTGCGCTTCCACGCGGCCGCAGCGGCGGTGAGAAAGCCGGCGTGACGGCCCATGACGACACCGACATAGATGCCGGGCAGCGCACTGAAATCGAGGTCGACGGAGGTGAAAGCGGTGGCGACGAACAGCGCCGCCGACATGAAGCCGGGCGTGTGATCGTTCTCGGCGAGATCATTGTCGATGGTCTTCGGCGCGTGGACGAAGGCCATGTGGTCGCCGCCTTCCTTTTCGAGAATCTGCAGGGTGCTCGCGGTGTCGTTGCCGCCGATGTAGATGAAGGCATCGGCCTTGGCGGCATCGAGCTGCTCCATGATGCGCCCGCAGTAGGCGGCGTCGGGCTTGTCGCGCGTGGAGCCCAGGCCGGCGCTCGGCGTTGCGCCGAGGCGGCGCAGGTCGGCTTCGGAAAGGGCGGAGAGGTCGAAGAAGTGGCCGTCGCGCAGGCCGCGCACGCCGTGGCGGGCGCCGAGGACGCGTGAACCCGGATAGCGGCGGCGGGCTTCCAGCGCAGCTCCCGCGACCGTCTGGTTGATGACCGCCGTCGGGCCCCCGCCCTGGGCGATGATGAAGACCTTGCTCACGTTCGCTTCCCCCGAAAACCATTCGCGCCCGGCGGCGCGGGCGGCGACATTTACCCGACCGCCGGCGAATGACAAGGCGGCTTCGGCAGCGCGTTGGAGACATCGTTACGCAGGCATTGGAGCGCGCCCCGGCGGTCATGTTAGGTAAGGGCATCCGGGGGATCGCCCTCCGTCTTGAGCGGGCATGTTCAGGTTCAATCGCACCAGCAGCATCTATGTTGCGATCGTCGTCATCATCCTCGGCGGCGCGGCGATACTGCGTGCAGCCGATCCATTCTTCGTCCAGGCGTTGCGGTTCATCGCCTTCGATACCTACCAGCAGCTCGGACCGGCGCCGTACGACCCCAATACGCCAGTCAAGATCGTCGACATCAACGAGGACTCGCTGACCAAGATCGGACAGTGGCCGTGGCCGCGCACCACCATCGCCGACCTGCTCACCAAACTGGTCCGGCAGGGCGCTGCGGTGGTGGCCTTCGACTTCATTTTCCCCGAGGAAGACCGCACCTCGCCGGAGGAGGCGGTGAAGCAGCTGACCCCGGCGGAGGCAGCCGTGTTGCAGCCGGCGCTCGCCGGCATGCCGAGCCACGACCAGGTATTCGCCAACGTCATCGCCCAGACGCCGACAGTGCTCGGCATGGCGCTGTCGCAGCGCAGCGACCCGCCGGTGGTCAAGGCAGGCTTCGCCGTGGCGGGCGACGACCCCAAGCAATTCATCTATTCCTACCCGGGGGCGACCAACAACCTGAAGATTCTCTCGGATGCGGCGCCGGGCATCGGCGCCATCAACTGGCAGCCGGACCGCGACCAGGTGATCCGGCGCGTGCAACTCGTCTTCCGCGTCGGCGATCAATACGTGCCGTCGCTGGTGTCGGAGATCCTGCGCGTCCTGCAGAACGCGGGCAGCTACGTGCTGAAGGGCTCGAACGCCAGCGGCGAGAGCGCGCTCGGCGCGAACGCCGGCCTCAACCACATGAAGGTGGGGGCGCTGGAGATCCCGACCGACAACGACGGCTCGATCTGGCTCCAGTTCCGCCATGCGCGCAGCGACACCTACATCCCGGCATGGAAGGTGCTGAACGGCACCGACGACGCCAGCCAGATCAACGGCAACATCGTCATCGTCGGCACCAGCGCCACCGGCCTGCTCGATCTTCGCGCCACCCCGGTCGACGCGGTGGTGCCCGGCTTCGAGGTCCATGCGCAGGCGATCGAGCACATCCTGAACCAGCGCTCGCTGGTCAGGCTCGACTATTCGACCGCGCTCGAGATAGCGATCATGGTCGTGCTCGGGCTCGGCCTGGCGGTAGCGCTGCCACGCCTCAGCGCCATCCTTTCCGCCGCCGTCGGCATCGTCGTCGTGGCGCTGCTGCCGATCGGCGGATGGATCGCCTACAGCCAGTTTCACCTGCTGCTCGACCCGTCCTTTCCGGCGGTGGTGCTGTTCATCCTGGTGACGACGACGACCATCTACGTCTACCGGCGCACCGAGCAGCAGCGCGGCGAGGTCCGGCGCGCGTTTGGCTACTACGTCGCGCCGGCGGTGGTGAACGAGATCATCGCCCACCCGCAGAAGCTCGAACTCGGCGGCGAGGTGCGCGAGCTGACGCTGCTGTTCTGCGACGTGCGCAACTTCACGTCGATCTCCGAGAAAATGACGGCGCACGAGCTGACCACGTTCATCAACAACCTGCTCACGCCGCTGTCCGAGATCATCCTCACCAACCGCGGCACGATCGACAAGTACATGGGCGACGCCATCATGGCGTTCTGGAACGCGCCGCTCGATGACTCGGACCACGCCGGCAACGCGCTGAAGTCGGGCCTCGCCATGATCCGGCGCATGGAGGCGCTGAACGAGGAATGGAAGAAGCAGGCCGAGGCCGCGGGCCGCGAGCATGCGCGCGTCGCCATCGGCATCGGCATCAACTCGGGCGACTGCTGCGTCGGCAATCTCGGATCGTCGCAGCGCTTCGACTATTCGGCGATCGGCGACGACGTCAACGTGGCCTCGCGCTTCGAGGGCCTGTCCAAGGTCTACGGCGTGCCGATCGTCGTCGGCGAGCCGACGGTGAAGCGCATCGGCAGCCTGAAGACGATCGAACTCGACATGATGCGGGTGAAGGGACGCGCCGAAGCCACGCGCATCTACACGGCTGCCGACGCGCTCAACATCGACGATCGGCACTTCGCCGGCCTCAACGCGGTCCACGGTGCGATGCTGGGTGCCTATCGCGCGCAGAAATGGGAGGAGGCGGAAGCCGCGATCAGCCAGTGCGAGGCATTCGGGATCAGCGGGCTGTCCACGCTCTATCACGTCTATCGGGGAAGGATCGCCGAATGGCGGCATACGCCGCCGCCGGCCGACTGGGACGGGACGTTTACGGCTACTTCAAAGTAACCATATTAGGCTGGCCTGTGATTGGGGTCACAGGGCCGCTGCCTTGGCAAATGATAGAAAATTCAAGGGGATCAAAGTCGTGGGACGGAGCAAGACGTGACAGACCCAACCGCGGCAGTGCTTGCCGTCCTTCTCTATCTCGAGATCAAGCACTTCGTCTGTGACTACCCGCTGCAGACCCACTACCAGCTGGTCAACAAGGGCACCTACGGCCACCCCGGCGGCATAATCCATTCGGGCATCCATGCCCTGCTCACGATTCCCGCGTTCCTGCTGATCACGCCTTCGCTCGGCATCGGTGTCGGCATCGTCGTCGGCGAGTTCCTGATCCACTACCATATCGACTGGACGAAGCAGCAGATCATGGCCCACACCGGCTGGCAGTCAGCCAACCGCGAGTTCTGGTGGGGGATCGGCGCCGACCAGCTCGCCCATCACGTCACGTATCTCGCGATCGCGCTGATACTGTGGAAGACGGCGTTCTAGCGGCTAGCGGCGGACGACGACGGACAGCGTCGCAAGCTGGTTCTGCCAGGTGTGATTGGCGGAATCGGTCGAATTGTTCCACTCGTACCGATAGGCCAGCCTGAGGTCCGTCTGCGGACCGAGCAGGTTGGTGAAGGTAAGCGCCGCGCCCGGCGCGACCAGCCAGTCTTCCCGGCTGCCCGAGCCGATGTCGTTATACTTGCGGTCGCTGAGCTTCACGTTGACGGCGCCGCTCAGCCAATCGCTGAATGCCGCAGCGTATTCGAACGTGGCGCCGCCCTCGATGTAGAGACCGGTGGCGAAATCGACGGCGCCGTTGTCGGGCGTGCCGTTGATGCCGCTCCAGCGGAACCAGGGCGCCACGGAAAGCGAGTCGTTCTCGCCAAGGATGTCGGCGATGGCGAACTTGCCGGAGATGTCGGCATAGCCGCCGGCGCCGGAAGTGAACGCGGGGTCGTAGCTGCGGTAGCCGGCACGCAGGCGCAGCCACTGGTAGGCGCCGTTGAGGTAGCCCTCGAAGAGGCCGCTGGCATTGACGTCGCCGTAGTAGACGTGACCGTCGAAGTAGGCCGTGCCGACGCCGATGGCCGGGCGGAAGGTGGTCTCCGTCTTCGGCACGTTCCAGACCGGGCCGAAATCGGCGCTGACGGCGGCGTAGTCCATCGACGAAGTATCGGCGTAGGCCTCGCCGTAGAGGTTGAAATTGCTGCGGAAGCGCTGGCCGCCGGCAACCCGCTCGTCGCGGATGCCAAAGCTGCCGTAGGCGTAGACGTCCGGGGTGCCATCCGGCACGAGCAGCGGATTGGAGATGGAGGCGATGCCCGCCTCGAAGGTCTTCTGGGTCTTGGCCGGCTCCACCAGCAGGCGGATGCGCTGCAGGCCCTCCAGCGCCTGGCGGTTCGTCGGGTCGTTGAGCAGCATGCGCTCATAGGTGGCGAGCGCGCGCTTGTAATCGCCCTGGGCCTCGGCAAGCTGGGCGTACTGGAGATTGGCGGCTGCGTCCGCCGGATTTGCCAGAATTCTTGCGTAAACGGCGCTCATTTCGTCGGCCGCGGCCGGAAGCATTGCGCCTCCCAGCATCGCCGTCGCCAGAACAAGAGCCAGAGAGCGGCGCATGATCGCCCCGATTTGCGTGTGAAGGCGACCCTAGCCAGCGAGACCACGGTTGGCTATGGCCATATGGCAACACGGGTGACCAAATTAACAATTTGTCAATCGGGCTTGCTGGCAGGCGCGCGGCGCGCGGCGTAATGTTCGAATCTAGGTAGGCGGACCTTGGAGATCGCCATGGCAGGCCGGGCACTTGGCTATTTGGTAGCGGCAGGCGTTGCCGCCGCGGTTGCTGGCGTCAGCCTGCCGGCATCGGCCGCCAAGATCGGCGTGACCGCCGCAGTGCAAAATCAGGTGCAGGGACTGCAGGGCGGCGGAAGCGAAACGCTTGCGGCCGGCAGTCAGATTTTCCAGGACGAGGTTATCGCGACAGGCGCGAAATCGACGGCGCAGCTGCTGTTCCTTGACCAGACGACACTTTCCGTCGGACCGCAGGCACGGGTTACCCTGGACAAGTTCGTCTACAACCCGAGCACCGGGAGCGGGACAGCGGTCTTCAACGCCACCAAGGGGGCCTTCCGCTTCATCACCGGCATCCAAGCGCCGACGCATTACCAGATCGACACGGCGGTCGCGACCATCGGCGTGCGCGGCACCATCGTCGACGGGTACGTCGGCTCGAACGGTGGTCTTTACGTCGTCGCGCAGGAAGGCAAGTCGGACGGCGCAGTGATCATCAAGGTGGGTGACCAGACCTACGTGCTGAAGCCGGGCCAGGCGCTGTACATCTCGCCGGACAAACAGGTGACCGGACCGATGACGCCGGACGACCAGTTCATCCGCATCGCGGGCGTCGTGCCGTTCCCGCTCTATGGCGGGATGCTGCCGGGCGAGCACGAGGAAGTCGATGTGCCGGACGGCGCCAC